>JBKJOI010000707.1:0-7149 GCA_046595695.1 Haliangiales bacterium
CGAGAGCGCGCCCGCGGCGCTCAAGGCTGCGGGCGTCGCAGCGGTGATCGCGATCAGCGTCGCGCGCGTCTTCTACCGCAACTGCGTGAACCTGGGGCTGCCCGCGCTGGCGGTCGACTCGATCGACGGCATCGCCGACGGCGACGAGCTGGCGGTCGACCTGGGTCGTGCGCAGGTCGAGCACATGCCGAGCGGAGTCATCCGCTGCGCGCGCAACCTGAGCGGCATCGCCCTCGAGATCCTCGAGGCGGGTGGCATCGTTGCGTTCACGCGCACGCGACTCGCGGCCGGAGGCCGGCCATGAGCACGATGGCCTCACCCTTCGAGGGCTGCGTCGGCTTCGGTCGCGCGCCCGCGCTGCTCGTAGTCGACTTCGTGAACGCGTACACCGATCCGCGCGAGCCGCTCTACGCGCCCGCGGTGATCGACGCGGTCGAGCACACACGGCCGCTCCTGGCGCGCGCGCGCGAGCTCGGCCTGCCGGTGGTGTTCACGCGCGTCGTCTACAGCGAGCACGCCCTCGAGGGCGGCGTGTTCGTGAAGAAGATCCCGGTCCTGCGCCGGCTGGTCGCGAGCGCGCCGGCGGCCGCCATCGTCGACGCGCTGCGCCCGCTCCCCGGTGAGACCGTGCTGACCAAGCAGTACGCGAGCGCCTTCCATGGCACGCCGCTGCAGCCGCTGCTCACCAGCCGCGGCGTCGACACCATCGTGCTCGTTGGCTGCGCCACGAGCGGCTGCATCCGCGCCACCGCCGTCGACGGCATCCAGCACGGCTTCCGCGTGATCGTGCCGCGCGAGTGCGTCGGCGACCGCGCGCCCGGGCCGCACGAGGCCAACCTGTACGACATCCAGGCCAAGTACGGGGACGTGCTGCCGCTCGTCGACGTGCTCGCCCATCTGTCCCCCGAAGCGGAGCTGGCATGCGCGCGCTAGAAGGCATCCGTGTCCTCGATCTCACCCACATGCTGAGCGGCCCGTACGCCGGCATGATGCTCGCGGACCTGGGGGCCGACACGATCAAGGTCGAGCCGCCCGGGCTCGGCGAGGGCACCCGCAAGCTGCTCGCCGACGATCCCGCCCACAGCAAGCACGGCATGGGCGCGTACTTCCTGACCCTCAACCGCAACAAGAAGAGCGTCACGCTCGACCTCAAGTCGGAGGCCGGGCTCGCGCTCTTCTACGAGCTGGTCGCGATCTCCGACGTCGTGCTCTACAACTTCAGCTTCGGCGTCGCCGAGCGCCTGCACATCGGTCACGACGAGCTGTCGGCGCGGAACCCGCGCATCGTCACCTGCAGCATCACCGGCTTCGGCGAGTCGGGACCGCACCGGCACTACACCGCCTTCGATCTGGTCGCCCAGGGCACCGGTGGCGGCATGAGCGTCACCGGCTACCCGGGCGGCGAGCCGATGCGCGCCGGCCTGCCCATCGGCGATCTCGCCGGCGGCTCGATGGGCGTCATCGGGGTGCTCGCGGCGCTGCAGGCGCGCGCCACGACCGGGCGCGGCCAGCACGTCGACATTTCCATGCAGGACGCGCAGATCAGCCTGCTCAACTACATGGCCACCATGTACCTGCTCTCGGGCAAGGCGCCCGGCCCCGAAGGCAACTCGCACTTCGTGCACGTCCCCTACGGCACCTTCCCGGTCGCCGACGGCTGGATCATCATCGCGGTGATCTTCGACGGCTTCTGGCGGCCGCTGCTCGAGATCACCGAGCTGCCCGGGCTCGACACCGAGGAAAACCGCGAGCGGCCGGGGCGCTGGAAGAACCGCGAGCACATCGTCGCGACCCTGAGCGCGCGCCTGCGCGGGCGCGACCAGGCGTACTGGCTGCCGCGCCTGCGCGCCGCGCGCATCCCGTGTGCGCCGGTCAACGACATCCCGCGCGCGGTCGCCGACCCGCATGTGCTGGCGCGCCAGATGATCGTCGACGTCCCGCACACCCAGGGCGGCTCGGTGCGCATGCCCGGTAACCCCATCAAGCTGTCGGAGACGCACGAGGACGTGTTCACCTCGCCGCCGCGCCTGGGCGAGCACACCGACTGGGCGCTGCGCGAGCTGCTCGGCCGCTCCGACGACGAGATCGCGCGCCTGCGCGAGGGCGGTGTCGTGTGACCCGCGAAGGCAGCGAGCGCCTGCTCATCCACGAGGTCGGCCTGCGCGACGGGCTGCAGAACGAGCCGGTGCAGGTGGCCACCGCCGACAAGCTGCGCCTCCTGCACGGGCTCGTCGGCGCCGGGCTTCGCAGCTTCGAGGCGACCAGCTTCGTGAGCGCGCGCGCGGTGCCGCAGCTCGCCGACGCGGCCCAGGTGATCGAGTCCGCCAGGGCCGAGGGCGGCGACGTGCGCCTCGATGCGCTGGTGATCAACCCGCGCGGCTACGATCGCGCGCTCGCGGCGGGCGCCGCCGGGGTGGCCATCGTGGTCGTGGTCACCGAGGAGCTGTGCCAGCGCAACAACCGCATGTCGGTGGCCGAGTCGGTGGCCACGGCGTGCCGGCTGGTCGCCGCGAGCCGGCGGGATGGCCTGCGCTCGCGCGTCTACCTGGCGCCGGCGTGGGTCTGTCCGTTCTCCGGGCCGGTCGACCCCGACCACGTGCTCGCGTGCGGCGAGGACGTCTTCGCCGACGCGCCCGACGCGCTCGTGCTCGCTGACACCATCGGCCACGCGCACCCGCTCGAGGTCGCCGATCTGTTCGAGCGCTTCGGCCTGCGCTTCGGGATCGCGCGGCTCGCCGCGCACTTCCACGACACCCAGGCGCTCGGCCTCGCCAACGCGGCCGCCGCCATCGCCGCCGGCGTACGCACCCTCGACGCCAGCATCGGCGGCCTGGGTGGCTGCCCGTTCGCGCCCGGCGCAGCCGGCAACCTGGCCACCGAGGACCTCGCGCTCATGGCCGCCAAGATGGGCTTCGACACCGGTATCGATCTCGGCGCGCTCTGGTCGGTCGTCGACCTCGCCAGTAGCATCGTCGGCCGCGCGCTGGGCGGACGCACGCGTAGCTTCTGGCAAGCGCGCACCACGGAGCACGCCGCATGAACCCGAACCATCTCCCGACCATCCGCGTCGCCGCCGTGCAGCTGGCCACCGGCACCGACATCGACGTGAACCTGGGCGCCTGCGTGCGCGGGCTCGAGGAGGCGGCGCGCTGTCGTCCCGACCTGGTGGTCCTGCCCGAGTTCTGCAACCACCTGTCCTGGTACGACGGTCCCGAGCACTGCTACCAGGTGTCGGTCACCCTCGACGGGCCGTTCCTGGACGCCATCGCCGAGCGCGCGCGTAGCCACCGCATGTTCGTCGTCGTCAATTGCACGGTGCGGCGCGGCGGCGACCTGGTGACCGCGACCAGCGTGCTCTTCGACCCGCGCGGCGAGCTACTCGCCGTCTCCGACAAGCAGGTGCTGATCGGCCACGAGAACGACTTCCTGGCGCGTGCGCAGGCGGTGTGCCCGGTGGTGGAGACCTCGATCGGGCGGCTGGCCATGTACGCGTGCATGGACGGCGTGATCAGCGAGACGCCGCGCGGGCTCGCGCTCGCCGGCGCCGAGATCCTGTGCAACAGGCTGAACTCGTTCGCGCTCGACGAGGCGTCGCTGCACGTGCCGGTGCGCGCCGCCGAGAACCGGGTGTTCGTGGTCGCGGCCAACAAGGTCGGGCCGCTCATCCCGCAGGCGGTGCTCGAGAGCGTGAGCCGCGCGACCAGCATCCCGGCGCGGTTCCTCCACGGCGCGGGCGAGAGCCAGATCGTCGGCGTCGACGGCGCGGTGCTGGCGCGGGCGCCGCGCACCGGCTTCGCGGTCGTGCACGCGGACATCGAGGTCGCCGCCGCGCGCGACAAGCGCCGGCCGGATGGCACGGATCGCTTCGCGGCGCGCCGGCCGGCGCTGTACCAGCCGATCGCGAGCGCGCCCGGGCCGGCGGTCACCGCCTCCGATGCCGCCGCCAGCCTCCCGGTCGCGGTGATCGACGCGCTCGCCGAGGGTCCCGACGCGATCGCCAGCGCCGCCCACGCGGTCGCCGGGGCCGCCGCGCGCGGCGCCGAGCTGATCGTGTTGCCCGAGCTGTTCTGCTTCGCCGGCGGGCGGGTCGACGACGCCGCCGCCGGCGCGCGCCGCTCGCGCGCCGCGATCGAGGCACTCGCCGGCGCCTGCGGGCCGCGCGTGCACGTGGTGACCTCGCTGGTCGTCCAGGGCGGCGACGGCCTCCAGCACGCAGGCGTCGTGATCGGCGCGCGCGGGATCGTCGGTCAGCAGGCGCAGGTGCACGGGTGCCGGCGGCACGCGTGGGCGGCGCTCGGCGCCGAGTTGCGGCCCATCGAGCTGGCGTGGGGACGGCTCGGCCTCGCCGTCGGCGACGACGCGATCCAGCCCGAGACCATCCGCCTGCTCGCGCTCGCCGGCGCCGAGGTCGTCGCCGTCCCGTTCGCGCCGCAGGAGGCCTGGGAGCTCGAGCTGGGCCTGATCGAGCGCTCCGCCGAGAACCGGGTGTGCCTGATCGCGGCCACCCGCCCGGGCCCGCTCGGCACCAGCCTGGTGACCACCCTGGAGGAAGACTTCACGATCATGACGCCCTGGAAGACCCGCGCCTTCGACGGGCTGCTCAGCCACCCGCTGGTCACGCGCGCCACCCTGGCGGGCGCGACGCACGCGACCATCCACCCGCGGCGCGCGCACAACAAGGTGGTCTCGCACCGCACCGATCTGCTCGCGGGCCGGCCGTGGCACCTGGCGCACGCGATCGTCGCGCGGCGCACCCTCGGCACCGAGGAGGTCGGCCATGTCTGACGCGCTCGCCTGGCGCAAGAAGCTCGCGGTCATCGCCCCGAGCACCAACACGATCGTGGAGCCCGACTTCTACCGGATGGCCGTCCCGGGGGTGACCGCGCACGTCTCGCGCATCCACATTCGCAACCAGGACCTGTCGTCGGACGGCGCGTTCGAGCACCTGCTCGCGCAGATCCGCGAGGAGATCGGCCACGCCATCGAGCGAGTCATGACCTGCGAGCCCGACTACATGGTCATGGGCATGAGCGCCGAGACCTTCTGGGAGGGCGCCGAGGGTAACCGCCGCTTCACCGCGCGCATCCAGCAGCTCTCCGGGCTCCAGGTCGCCACCGGCGCCGAGGCCTGCGAGCGGGCGCTCGGGATCTACCGCGCGCGCAAGATCGGCGTCATCACGCCCTACCAGCCGATCGGTGACCGGAACGTGGTGCGCTTCTTCGGCGACCTCGGCTTCCAGGTCGCGCGCATCGAGGGGCTCCGCTGCCCGACCGCGGTTGCGATCGCGCACGTCACCGAGGATCGCCTGCGCTCGGCCATCCGCGCCGTCGACGGCGACGACGTGGACGCCATCGTGCAGTGCGGCACCAACCTGAGCATGCTGCGCCTCGCCGACGAGGCGGAGCGCTGGCTGGGCAAGCCGGTCATCGCGATCAACGCGGCCACCTGGTGGCTGGCGCTGCGCGCGAACGGGATCGTCGACAAGCTGCAGGGCGTGGGCGGGCTGCTCCGCGATCACTGAGGAGGACGAAGATGGGCGAGAGATCACTGGGCAAGCAGGCGACCGCGGTCGCGCTCATGGCGCTGGGGCTGTTGCTCGCGCTCGTGGCGCTGGTGCGCGCCGCCGACGACAACAAGGGCACCCTCATCGTCACCGCGATCGGCTTCAAGAACGACGACGGCCAGGCGGTGGTCGCGCTCTACCGGCGCGGCGAGAGCTGGCTCGATCCGTCGAAGGCCTACCGCAAGACGATCGTGCCGGTGAAGGACGGCAAGGTGTCGGTGAAGCTGAAGGACGTCCCGTACGACACCTACGCCGTGTCGATCGTCCACGACGCCAACAAGAACGGGAAGATGGACATGCGCTACCTGCCCTATCCGAAGCCGGAAGAGGGCGGTGGTGTCTCCAACAACTTCGTCCGCTCGGCCAAGCCCGAGTACGACAAGGCCAAGTTCGAGCTCGCGCGCGCCCTCATGTCGGTGCGCATCACGATGGTCTATTGAGACGGAGGGTCGTCATGAAGCCATGGCAATGGGCTGCATCCGTGGCGTTCGCGCTGGTCGCGAGCGCGGGTGGTGGTGGTTGCGGCGCGTGCGGCACGCCCGAGGCCGTGGTCGTCGAGGGCACGCCCGACGACGAGGTGAAGATCGACTGGGACGAGGCCAACGCGATGGGTCTCTACGTGGTCGCGCCCGACGCGGTGATCCCGGGCGGCCCCGACGATCACGTGCAGGGCACGGTCTACTGGGTGATCGAGGCGACCGACTTTCCCGACGGCTTCGCCGGGCCGGTCACGTACGGCCAGCTGCCCGGCGGCACCAAGGACGCGACCGAGGAGCACGGCGGTACCAGGGGCGGCGCGCCACTTTACTGCGACACACCCTACAAGATCGCGATCGTCGCGCTGGGCGGCAGCGCCGAGACGATGGTCGAGTGGGCCTGTCCCCCGGAGCGATGAGGAGTCCACCATGCTGAAGAACTTCTGGTACGCGTGCGAGCTCGGGACGAGCGTCGCGGACAAGCCCGTCCGCGTGAAGATCCTCGGGCAGCACCTGGTCCTGTTCCGCGACGCGCGCGCCGGCGGCAAGATCGTCGCGCTCTCGGACCTGTGCGTGCACCGCGGCGGCTCGCTCGCCGACGGCTGGGTCGAGGACGGCTGCGTTCGCTGCCCGTACCACGGCTGGAAGTACGCCGCGTCGGGCGCGTGCATAGACATCCCCTCCAACAAGCAGGGCCTGCCCATCCCGCAGCGGGCGCGCGTCGACGCCTACCCGGCGCTCGAGCGCTACGGCTTCGTCTGGGTGTTCCTCGGCGATCTGCCCGAGGCGCAGCGCCCGCCCATCCCGGTGATTCCAGAGGGTGAACCGGGCGCGCGGGATGGCTGGCGCGCCATCACCGGCGAGTTCACCTGGAACGCGAACTACGCGCGCGTGGTCGAGAACGGCGTCGACATCGCGCACACGCCGTTCGTGCACCGGAACTCTTTCGGCAACATCGAGGCGCCGCAGATCGAGGACTACGAGGTCAGCGTCGACGACTGGAGCTGCTCGGCGGGCACCACGCTGATGCCGCCGCGGCCGCGCGGCCTGTGGCGACTGCTGCGGCGCAAGCGCACGCCGGTCAAGGCGCGGGTGAGCGTGTTCATGCCC
>JBKJOI010000740.1:0-5290 GCA_046595695.1 Haliangiales bacterium
GGCTCACCGATCGCTCGCTGCGGCGCAAGTCGTGCGCGCAGGCCATGGCCGGGCGCGCGTTCGCGCTCGAGCGCCTCGGTCGCGAAGACGAGGCGATCGCGGCGTGGCTGGGCATGGCCAAGGCGCTCGCCGAGTGGCCCGACGAGGCCGGGCGCGCGCTCCACGAGGCCGCTCAGCTTTCGCTACGCCGTGGCCACGACAAGGCCGCCTACGACCTTTACTGGCGCGTGATCGTCGAGTTCCCCGACATCAGCGCCTCCGACGACGCGCTGCGCGTGGTCGTGCGCGACGGCCGGCGCCGGAACGCCGCCCAGCTCGACGGCGTGCTCGCGCAGCTCTGGCAGCGCCAGGCCGAGACCGAGCTGGGCGATAACCTGCTGGCCTGGCGCGCCGATCTCGCCGAGCACGAGCTCGCCGACCCCAAGACCGCCATGGCCCACTGGGACACCATCGCCGAGCGCTACCCCAAGGGTCCGCTCTTCGACGACGCGCTCTGGCACGGCGCTCGGCTGGCGCGCGCCGCCGGCGATCCGAAGGGCGCGCTGGTGCGCCTGCGCAAGCTCCTGGCCACGCGCGAGACTGCGTTCATCGTCGGCTCGTACCACTCGGTGTGGCTCGACGAGTCGCAGCTCGAGGTCGGTCGCATCCTGCGCGACGACCTGGACGACGCGCGCGGCGCGCTCGCCGCGTTCGCCCAGCTCGGCAAGGACTACCCCGACTCCATCTTGCGCGACGACGCGCTGTGGGAGCTGGCGCAGACCCGCGCCGAGCTCGGCGACAACGCCGGCGCATGCCGCGCGCTCGCCGCCATCGCCAGCCAGTTCAAGGACTCCAGGTTCCTGCTCGAGGACGCGCCGGCCCTGACCGCGCGCCTGGGTTGCACACCATGATCACCTTCTCGGGCGTCCAGAAAGGCTTCGACCACCGGCCGCTGCTCGAGCGCGTCGATCTCGCGGTGCCGCGCGGCACGCGCTGGGGGCTCATCGGCCCGGGCGCCGCCGGCAAGACGGTGATCCTGAAGCTCATGTGCGGCCTCCTGCGCGCCGACTCGGGCAGCGTGAGCGTCGACGGCCACGATCTGGGCAAGGCCAAGCCCGGGCCGCTCGCCGAGCTGCGCCAGCGCATCGGCATGCTGTTCCAGAACTATGCGCTCTTCGACTTCATGACCGTGGCCGAGAACGTGGCCTTCCCGCTGGTGCGCCGCGGCGGCATGTCCAAGGACGAGATCGAGGCGCGCGTGCGCGAGCGCCTGCGCGCGGTCGGCCTGGCCGGCTCCGAGGACAAGTCGCCCTCGCAGCTCTCGGGCGGCATGAAGAAGCGGGTCGGCATCGCGCGCGCGACCGCGCTCAAGTCGGATCTCGTGATCTACGACGAGCCGACCGCCGGCCTCGATCCGGTGACCACCTCCAAGATCTACGACCTCTTGCGCGCGGACCACGCCGAGACCGGCAACACCGTGGTGGCCGTGTCCTCCGACGTCTCGGCGCTCATGACCTTCGTCGACCGCATCGCCCTGCTCTACAGGGGCAAGCTGGTCTTCGACGGCCCGGTCGCCGAGATCGAGGCCTCGCCGGATCCGGTGGTGCGCCAGTTCGTGCGCGGCGACCTCGAGGGGCCGCTCTAGCGATGGCGCCAGCGCTCGAGCCGGCACGGCCCGGCTTCTTCGACCGCATCGGCACCACCGCCCTGCGCGTCGCCGAGGACACCGGCGGCATCCTGGTGCTGCTCGGCCGCGTGCTGCGCGCGCTGGTGCCGCCGCGCCTCGACGGCCGGGAGCTCGTGCGCAACCTGCACAAGATGGGCAACCGCTCGGTGCCCATCGTCGTGCTGACCGCCTTCTTCGTCGGCGGCATCATGGTGATCCAGTCGGGCATCTTCGTGCGCCGCTATAACGCCACCGGTCTGGTCGGCTGGGGCACCGGCTACGCGGTGCTGCGCGAGGTCGGGCCCATCCTCATCGGGCTCATGTTCTCCGGCCGCGTCGGCGCCAACAACACCGCCGAGCTGGGCACCATGACCGTCACCGAGCAGCTCGACGGCCTGCGCGCGCTCGCCATCGATCCGATCCGCTACCTCATCGTGCCGCGCGTCGTCGCCATGATGGTCATGCTGTTCTGCCTGGTCGTGATCGGCGACCTGGTCGCGCTCGGCGGCGCCATGCTGTTTGCCAAGCTCCTGCTCAACATCGACTTCGGCACGCTCTACTGGTCGTTCGTCGACAACATCAAGATCTCCGATCTCATGCACGGCCTGTACAAGGCCGCGGCCTTCGGCGCCGCGATCGCGCTGACCTCGTGCTACTTCGGCATCAGCGTGAAGGGCGGCGCGGTCGGCGTGGGCCGCGCCGTCAACGCGGCGGTGGTCGCCGCCGCCGTCGCCATCATGCTGCTCGACTTTTTCATCACCTACACCCTGCGATGACCACCTTCGTCCGCACCCGCCTCGAGCGCGTCGGCGCGCTCGCGCTCGACACCGTCGAGTCCGCGCAGGATCTCTTCGGGGTCTTCGCGAAGACGCTGCACGGCGCCGTGCGCGGCCGGCGCGAGCCGGGCGAGATCGCGCGCCAGATGTTCCAGGTCGGCAACCGCTCGCTCCTGTTCGTCGGCGTCACGCTCGGCTTCCTGGGCATGGTGCTGGTGTTCCAGACCTGCCTGCAGGTGAACCGCGTGACCGGCGATCTGTCGCAGGTCGGCGCCGAGTTCATGAAGATCATGATCCACGAGTTCGGCCCCACGCTCACGGCCATGATGCTGGCCACGCGCGTGGGCGCCGGCATCGCCGCCGAGATTGGCTCGATGGTGGTGACCGAGCAGGTCGACGCGCTGCGCATGAGCGGCGTCGATCCGGTCGACTACCTGATCGTGCCGCGCTTCATCGCCTGCGTGGTCATGATGGTCGCGCTGTACGCGTTCGCGGTGGTGATCGCGTTCGCGATGGGCATGCTGACCGCGTACACGTCCTTCGGCGTGAACCCGCGCCTCTACTTCGACCCCAGCAAGATCGCCTACGCCGACCTGATCATCGGCGTGACCAAGTGCCTCGCCTACGGCGCGGCCATCCCGGTGATCTCCGGCTTCTGCGGGCTGTCGGCGCGCGGCGGCTCGGAGGGCGTCGGCTGGGCCACGACGCGCGCGGTGATCGGCTCGTCGTTCGCGGTGATCCTGCTCGACTTCATCCTCTCGGGGCTCGGCTACGTGCTGTTCCAGGCGGGGCAAACGACATGATCGAATTCCAGGGCGTGAAGAAGGCGTTCGGCGGCAAGGTGGTGCTGAGCGGGATCGACCTCTCCGTCAAGGAGGGCGAGGTCATGTTCGTGATCGGCACCTCCGGCGTCGGCAAGTCGGTGACCATCAAGCACCTGGTCGGGCTCATCCGCGCTGACGAGGGCGAGATCTTCCTGGACGGCGAGCGCGTCGACCACCTGTCGGAGAAGGAGCTCTACCCGATACGCATGCGCTGCGGCATGGTGTTCCAGAACTCGACCTTGTTCGACTCGATGTCGCTGATCGAGAACGTCGCCCTGCCCCTGCGCAAGCACAAGAAGCTGTCGCAGAAGGACGCGCAGGAGCAGGCCATGGTGCGGCTGCGCCAGGTGCACATGCACGAGTACGCCGACCGCTACCCCGCCGAGCTCGGCGACGGCATGCGCAAGCGCGTCGCGATCGCGCGCACGCTCACGCTCGAGCCCGAGGCGGTCTTGTTCGACGAGCCGACCACCGGGCTCGACCCGGTCTCGGCGCGGCGCATCGACAAGCTCATCCGCGAGCTCTCCGACGAGCTGGGCGTGACATCCATCGTCGTCTCGCACGATCTGGTCTCGATCTTCAGCATCGCCGACCGGATCGCGTTCATCTACCAGGGCATCGTGCACAAGTGCGGGACGCAGGCGGAGTTCAAGAGCTCCGACGATCCGGTGGTCCAGCAGTTCATCACCGGGCGGTCCTCGGGGCCGATGGAAACCCCCGGGTTCTGACGTCGTGGGAGCTTCTCTAGTGAGGGGAATCGGACATGCGTGATCGTGCGCTCGAGTTCAAGGTCGGCCTGCTGATCGTCGGCGCGCTGGTGATCCTGGGCGGCTTCGTGTTCATCCTGGGCAACTTCTCGCTCGGCCCCGGGTTCAGGCTCTACGTCGACTACAACTTCAGCGGCAACATCCAGCCAGGTGCGCCGGTGAAGGTCTCGGGCATCAAGGTCGGCAAGGTCGAGGACGTGCAGTTCTGGGGCGGCAAGCTCGACCCCAAGACCGGCCGCCACGTGCAGGTGCGCGTGAAGATCTGGGTCCAGCAGCGCGTGAAGGACACCATCCGCGAGGACGCCGAGTTCTTCGTCAACACCGCGGGCGTGCTCGGCGAGCAGTACCTCGAGATCGCGCCCGGGTCGTTCGACAAGCCGGTCCTGGCCACCGAAACCGTCGTGGGCGTCGACCCGCCGCGCACGGATCTCATCGTCGCGCGGCTCTACGAGTTCCTCGACTCGGTGACCTCGCTGCTCAAGGAGGACAAGGAGCTCATCCGCAATCTGCTCAAGGACGGCGCCTCCGCGGTGCACGAGCTGAACGTGCTCTTGGCGGAGAACCGCGAGGAGATCTCGGGGCTCATCGTGAACGCCGGCAAGCTGGCCGACCAGGCGAGCGGGCTCATCGGCGACGTGCGCACCGGCCTCGGCGATCCCAAGGTGATCGGGCGCACCGTCGCCAGCGCCGAGCGCACCCTGAGCAGCGCCGACCGCGCGCTGACCGAGATCACGCCCCGGGCGTCGCGCCTGCTCGACGAGGGTGTGCGCGTGACCGGCCTGGTCACCGACGCCAAGCTCGAGCGCGCGCTGGCCGCCGCCGACGCCGCCATCGTGGCGCTCAACAAGGCTGGCCAGCTCATCGCCAACGTCGACGGGCTGGTCGTCGACGTGCGCGCCGGCAAGGGCACCGCGGGCAAGCTGCTGACGCGCGAAGAGCTCTACGCGGACCTCAAGGAGATGGTCCGCGATCTGCGTCGCAACCCGTGGAAGTTCTTCTGGAAGGAGTAGCCGGGCGAACGTGGCGCTGACCGAACAGCAGCTCTACCGGCGGGTCGGCGGCGTGGGCCTGCTGACGCTGGTGCTCGGCGTCGCGCTGTTCGTGCGCCTCGAGGGCGAGCACCTCGCGCCCGGCGTGCGCATCCACGTCGTGCTCGAGCGCACCGGCGCGCTGGTGGCCGGCGCCGACGTGGTGATGGCCGGGCGCACCATCGGCACGGTCGACGACATCCGCCTGGTACCGCGCGGCGTGAGCGCGCCCTCGTACGCCGAGGACCCG
>JBKJOI010000744.1:0-3711 GCA_046595695.1 Haliangiales bacterium
TTCGCCGGCCGCGCCGAGCCGGTCGGCGACGGCGCGCTGGCCGCGCTGGCCGAGCGTGTCGAGGGCCGTACCGCAGCGCTCGACGAGCTCTCACGGCGACCCTTCCTCGATGGCCACCTCGCCGGCGACCCGCTCCTGCTCGCGCGCGCGCGCCACGCAGGGCGGGACGGCTGGCTGCTCGCCGAGGCGCGCGGCGGCTTCGCGCTGGCCTGGTCGCCCGCGGCCGAAGCGCTCGCGCCAGCGCTCGCCGGGCCGTGCGCCTCGTCGCTGGTGCTGGTGCCCGCGGCAGCCGCCGCGCCGCCCGTGCTGGCCTGGCTGACGCGCCGCGAGCAGCGCTTCGTCACCGACGCGCCGCCCGCGCGCGGCGAGCGCTTCGTCGCGGTCAGCGGGATCGCCGACCCGCAGCTGTACGCGAGCGCGCCCGGCCTCGCGGCCGGTGCGCTGCCGCCCGAGGCGCGCCAGCTCGCCGCGCTGGCCGAGCGGACCGTGGCCGCCTGGCACGCGGTCGCCGTGGACCGCCCGGCGGTGCCGCGCACGCGCCACCTGGATCTGGACGCGAGCCTGTCGCTGGCGGCCTCGCTCGCGCTCGCCGACCTCGCGTGGCGCCTGTTCCGCGAGCGTGAGCCGACCTGTGCGCAGCTGGTCCTCGACCGCTTCGCCGATCTCGACGCCCAGGTGCGCGTCGAGCCCGCGGTCGTGAGGGTCCGTCTCCCGCTGGGCCGGCGCTTCCAGGATCTGGGCGCGCACGGCCTGCTTGCCGACGTCCCGCGGGTCCCCTGGTGGGACGGGCGGACGATCGTGTTCTCGGGAGGCTGACATGACCGCGCGCGCCGAGCTCGCCGTGGCTCACCTGCTCCTCCGGCTGCGCGCGCTGCAGGCGCCGCTGCGTGCGGCGGTGAGCGCGCGCCAGGCGCTCAGCGACACGATCTATCCGCCGGGTGCGGCGACGCTCTTCGTGACCAGCGAGCAGGTCGAGCGAATCCTCGACGCGGTGGTCGCGCCGCCCGATGCCGTGCCCGAGGCCACCGCGACCTGTGCGCCCGGTTCGGCGCCCGCGGCCGCGCACGCCGCGCATGCCGCCGCCGAGCGCGACCTGCGCGCACGCGCCGCGCGCGCCGGCTGTAGCCTGCCGCTCGACGCGCTCGCCACCGAGCACCACCTCGACGCGTTCGAGCGCGACGTGCTGACCCTCTGCGTCGCGCCCGAGCTGGACCGCGCCTACGAACGCGTCTACGGCTTCATCGTCGACGACCTCGCGCGCGGCGCGGCCTCGGTCGAGCTCTGCTGCGCCGTAGGTGCGCCCGCGCTCGGCGAGCGCATCGGCAGGCGCCGCGCGCTGGCGCCGCTCGGCCGGTTGCGCCGCACCGGGCTGGTCGAGGCGCGCGGCGACGCGGCGAGCGACCTGCGCCAGGAGCTGCGGCTCGCGCCCTTCGTCCTCGACCTGCTGCTCGGCGGCGCCGCCGAGCTGTCCGGCGTCCTCGGTGATCCGGCCGAGGTCGTGGCGCACGCGCCCGACGAGGGCGCGCCCGGCGCAGCCGTCGCGCTCACCCTCGAGCTCGAGGCCGCGGCCGCCGCGCTCGCGCGGGGCGGCGTCGATCTGATCACGATCTCCGGCGGTCACCCGCTCGAGCGGCGCGCCGCCGCGCTCGCGCTCGCGACCCGCGCCGGTCTGCCGCTGCGCCGCCTCGACGATCCCGCGCCCGCCGCGGTGCGCGCCGCGCTGCTGGCCGCCGCGGCGACCGGTGCGATCCTGTGGGCGCCCGCGGATCTGCTCGGCGGCGCCGACGAGGCCGCGCCCGGCGTCCTGGCCGCGCTCGAGGAGCTGCTGGCGCGCTCGCGCGTGCCGCTGTGCCTCACCGCGCCGCGTCCGTGGCGGCCGCTCGCGCTGCTGGCGACGCGCCGGCTGCTGGCGCTCAGCCTGCCGCCACCGCCGCTGATCGCGCGCGAACGGCTGTGGGCGGAGCACTTCCCCGGCCTCGCCGAGCCCGCCCGCCGCGACCTGGCCGCGCGCTTCCACGTCGGCGCGCTGGAGCTGGGCGCGGCCGCCCGCCTGGTCGAGACCGAGCGCGCGATCGAAGGCATCGCGCTCGCGCCCGGTGGCCTCGCCGAGCGCGCCGCCGCCGCGGTCCGCTCGGTCGCGCACGCGAGCGGGGGCCGCTACGCGCACGCGGTCGTGCCGCGGCGCGTGCCCGATGATCTGATCCTCGAGCCCGGGTTGCACCAGCAGGTCCTCGAGGTCGCGCACTTCCACCGCCTGTGGCCGCGGGTGGCCGAGGGCTGGGGCTTCGGCCGGCTGGTCACCGGCGGCGGCGGCGTGAAGGCGCTGTTCACCGGCGACTCCGGCACCGGCAAGACGCTGGCCGCCGAGGTGATCGCCGCGGTGCTCGGGCAGACGCTCCTGCGCGTCGATCTGGCCCACGTGGTCTCCAAGTGGGTCGGCGAGACCGAGAAGAACCTCGACGAGGCGTTCCGCCAGGCCGAGCGCGGCCAGGCGGTGCTGTTCTTCGACGAGGCCGAGGCGCTCTTCGGCAAGCGCGCCGAGGTGCGCCAGGGCAGCGATCGCTACGCGAACCTCGAGGTCAGCTACCTGCTGCAGCGCCTCGAGGACCACGGCGGCCTGGTGATCCTGGCCAGCAACCTGCGCGAGCAGCTCGACCCGGCGTTCACGCGCCGCTTCCAGGTGGTGCTCCACTTTCCGCGCCCCAGCGAGGCGGAGCGCCGCCGGCTGTGGCGGCTGGCGTTCCCCGCGGGTGCGCCGCTCGCGCCCGACCTGTCGCTCGAGGCGCTCGCGGGCTTCGAGCTCACCGGCGCCGCGATCGTGAGCAGCGCGCGCACCGCGGGGCTGATCGCGATGACCGACGGCCGCGCCGCGATCGCGGCCGCCGACGTGCGCGAGGCGATCCGGCGCGAGCTGCAGCGCGAGGGCCGCTTCATGCCCGTGCTGGAGCCGGCCGCGCCGGTGCGCGCAGGCGGCGCCGTCCGGTCGGCATGAGCGAGCGCGAGCGCCAGCCTGTGGCGCGTCGGGGGACGCGCCCGGCCGGTGCGCCCCCGGCCTTGCAGGGCGGCCAGGTGCCGCCGCGCGAGCAGCAGGTGGCCGGTGGCAAGCCGCGCGTGAGCAATGCCCCGGCCGGCAACGGCGCGCTCGCCGCCGCCGCACGCGACGGCGCCGCGCCTCCGGCCGTCCCGGTGTGGGAGCGCTACTCCGGGATCGTCGGTGCCCAGCCGCTGCGCGTGGTCGCGCCACCCAGCGAAGGCGGCGGCGTCACCCTGGTGATGCCGGAGGAGCGCATCGTCGCGCGCGCACCCGAGGTCGCGCCCGCGCCCGAGGCGAAGCTCGGAGCGCCCGCGGAGCCGGCGCTACGGCCCGGCGCGCCGCTCGGGAACGGCGCGCGGGCCGCCGCCGCGCGCGCCGCCGGCACGAAGACCGTCAGCGCCGCGGCCGCGGTCGAGGCCACGCTCGACGCCGCGCAGGCCGAACCGCTGGTCGGCGCCGAGCTCGCCGGGGCCGCCGACGACCTCACCGCGGCGACGCAAGCGGCCGGCGCCGCCTCGGGCCGGGCCGCCGATGCGCTCGACGGCGAGGCCGACGCCGGAAGCGAGGAGGGCGAAGCGAGCGCACTCGAGGAAGGTGCGCTCGAAGAGCATGCCGCCGAGGACGCGGCGGCCGGCGCGCCGGCCGAGAGCACCGCGAGCACCGAGGTCGCCGCCCCC
>JBKJOI010000755.1:0-15127 GCA_046595695.1 Haliangiales bacterium
GCCGCGGCCACGTAGAGCCGCCCGCCGTCCATGGTCACGTCGCTCGCGCCGCTGATGGGCGCGCGCCACTTTTCCGTGCCGGTCGCCGCGTCGAGCGCGAACATGCCCCCTGACGACGACGCGGCGTAGACGATGCCGTCAGCGACCACCGGGGTGGTGTCGACGTCGACGAACTGGGTCTGATCGGCGACCAGCGAGCGCACCCACACGACGTCGCCGGTGGTGGCCGACAGCGCCACGATGTTGCCGTCGGCGAAGCCGGCGTACACGACGTCGCCGGCGAGCGTGACGCCGCCGTGACCGCGCACCGTGAATTCCTCGGGAGTCTCGCGCTCGTACTGCCAGCGCCACTTGCCGGTGTCGCGCTCGATCGCGAAGACGCGATCGCCGTCGTTCGCGAAGATGAGGAGGTCACCGTGCTGCGCGGGCGCGTGCAGCACCGCGCCCTTGGTGGCGTAGCGCCACTTCTGGCGACCGTCGTAGGTGTCGAGCGCGATCAGCGCGCCGTCGTCGGTGCCTACGTACACGGTGCCGGCAGTGGCGAGCGGCACCGAGCTGACCGGGCCGATCTTGCGCTTCCAGCGCTCCTCGCCGGTCGCGGCATCGAGGGCATAGAACTGGCCGCCGAGCGAGCCGGCGAACACCAGGTCGCCCGCCGGACGGCCGTAGAACGTGACGCTGGCGAACTCCTGGGGCAGGTGATCGGCGCGCCGGTCGTGCAGCGTGCGCCGCCACGCGAGCTCGAGCACCGGACGGCCGACCCGCGCCGCGGGCCGCGGATCCATGGCGTCGCCCGGCTGCGGCCACGCGCACGCGGGCGCGAGCGCGCAGGCGAGCAGCACCGCGAGGGCGCCGCCGAGGCTCAGGCGCGCCCGCAGAGTCGCCGGGGCGCCGGTCATTCTTCGAGCAGCGCGAGACGCTCGCGCGCCTGGCCCACGATCGAGCTGGACGGCATGTTCTCGACGATCTGCTTGTACAGGATCACCGCGCCGGGCTTGTCGCCCTTGAGCTGCAGCACGCGCGCCTGGTGGTACACCGCGACGTCGCGGTAGTAGCCCTTCTCGTCGGGTTGCAGTTGCTTGTACTCGGCCAGCGCCGCGTCCAGGCCACTCGTGCGCGCCGTCGAGTCTTTCTGGGCCAGCGCCTTGGCCTCGAGCGAGAGCGCCAGGCCCTCGCGCGCCACCAGCTTGAGCGCGCCCGAGCTCGACAGCGACGCGCGGTAGATCGCCGCCGCGTCGTCGTAGCGGCCCAGGTCGTAGAGCACGCCCGCCTTGACCAGGCGCGTGTGCTTCGCGACGTCGGTGCCGCCGTAGTCCTTCTCGACCTTCTCGAGCGCGGCCAGCGTCGCCGTGCTGCGCTCCTCCGCGCTCTTGAACTTCGGCGCCTCGGCGTCCTCGCCCGGCATGGGCGGCAGCTCGGCGTCGGTCGCCTCGACGAGGCGCCCCGACTGCGCGGTCAGCGCGGCCTGGAAGCCACGCGTGGCGTTCTGCTCGCGGCGGGCGTCCCACCAGCTCCACGCCGTCATCGAGACCAGCAGGACGACCACCAGCCCGACCGCGGCCAGGATCTTGAAACGGTGCGGCGCGACCACGGCGCCCATGCGACTCCAGATGTCCCTCACCACCTCGGTGGGTTCCACCGCGGTCGCTACAGGCTGCTGGGACTTGTACTTGCCCTTGTTCTTCGGCACGGCGCGCGGTGTTAGCAGACACAGAAGTGCCTGTCAATTGCAGGGCTTGCGTCGGCTGGTCCAATCCGGTGCCGGCACCCGAGGAGGCGCCAGAGGATGCGCTCGAGCACACGCTCACGCAGGCCATCGAAAAGTCGTCAGGGAAGTCTCCAAGGAGGTCTCGCACCGAGGGTTCGATCGCCGGGACGACGCGTGGGTTGCCCGCGTGTGGTACCTCTTGGGCGTGCTCGCCCGCCGCGCCCTCGCGCTCCTGGTCTCGCCCGTCGCACTGCTCCTGCTCCCCGCCGCCGCGCGCGGCGCCGAAGGCGAGCGCACCCTCGGCTTCGGCCTCGACTACTCGACCTGGACGGTGCCCCAGGATCCAACGCCCGACGATCGCGAGACCAACTCGCTGACCGCGCACGGGCTGGCGCTCGCCGCCGACTACGAGTGGGGCTGGAACGACACGCTCTGGCTGCGCGCCAGCGCTGCAGGCGGCTACTACTCGGTACCCGCAGGGCACGGCTGGTCGGGCGGTGGCACCATCGGCATCACCTACGCGCTCGACGTGCTGCGCTACGTGCCGCTCGTGCAGGCGGGCATCGGCGCCCTGATGATCGGCGGCGACGGCGTCGAGACCGAGATCAAGCCGGTCGTCGAGATCGGCCTCGGGCTGGCAGTGCTGGAGTCGCGCACGTTCAGCTGGGGCTTCGTCGCCCGCTTCGACTCCTTCGCCAGCCAGGTGGTCTTCCTGACCATCGGGCCGCGCGTGACCTGGCGCTGGGGCTATTTCTGAGACGCTGCCATGGCCCGGGCGGGACCGGCTGTCCGTCATAACCCCGCAGCTTAATTGACAAAGAACGGGCGCGCGCGCGAAACTCTCGAGGCGCATGCCTGCACCAGCCCAACCCATCGTCGTCGACCTGCTGGTGTTCGCCGTGGCGAAGACGGCGCTCAGAGAGCACCTCTCTGCCGAGGAGTTCCGCGCGCAGATCTCGGATCAGTACGAGGCGCTCGTCAGCGGCGACCGGCTGCGCCTGCAGGTCATGTGGGACCTGTTCGCGCCCCGGACTGGCTTCGATCCGAAGCTCGCCGCCTGCCCGATGTGCTGGCTGAAGACGCTCGAGAACCGGCTCGGCGTCCTGGTCGAGCTGCCCGGCCCGCTCGCGCAGCTCAAATCGTCGGAGGTCGCGACCAACGCCGCGAAGGTGTTCGTGCGCCGCGAGGACGTCGACCGGCTGCTCGGCCCCGATACCGGCGTGCGCGTGCGCTCGACCACGCCGCTGCTGGCGACCATGGGCCGCGCGGCCAAGGGCACGCCGCTGCCGGCCACCCTCGAACCGGGGGCCGCCCCGCTCCTGTCCCAGCCGGGCGCCGCACCGCTATCCGAGCCAGGCGCCGCGCCGCTGGTCACACCGCTCGCCGGCGTGCGCGTGACCGGCCCGCAGAGCCGGCCGCTGCCGCCGCCGGTGGGCATGTCCGCCGGGCAGAGAACGCTCATCACGGTGCTCGCCGGTGGCCTGGTGATCGCGATGGCGATCGCGGGCGTGACCTTGCGCGGCAGCTGCGCGAAGGCGCCGACCGCGATCGAGCTGAACACCACGCACCTGCCCGTGCGATCGGGCGAGCGCTTCGGCCGCGACGCCAGCTTCGTGCTCACCGATCCGAACTGGCTCAAGGTGCCCGAGGCCGACCGGACCGCGCAGCTGCGCTCCGCGCTCGACGCCCTGCGCCCGGGCGGCGTCGACAACCTGGCGATCCGCGACGCGAACGGCGCGCTCCGCGCCTCGGCGCAGTGGACCGGCACCGAGGCGCGCGTCCGGTTTTATTAGGCGCCGCGCGCCCCGAGACGCTTTACTTCTTTTCCTTCTGCTTCCGCTCGCGCGTCTCGACCTTGGCGCGGGTCAGGATCCGCAGCGGCGTGCCCTCGAAGCCGAAGTGCTCGCGCAGCTGGTTCGACAGATAGCGCTTGTACGCGTGGTGCACGAGCTCGGGCTTGTTGGCGAACAGCACGAACGTGGGCGGGCTCGACGCCGGCTGCATGACGTAGTGGATGCGCACCGGGCGACCGCGCAGCGTGGGCGGCGGATGGCTCTCGCAGACCTCGGAGAAGAACTTGTTGAGCTGCGAGGTCGAGATGCGCCGGCGGTTCTCCTCGGCGACGCGCGCCGCGGCGGCCAGCGCGTCGGTGACGCCGTGCCCGGTCTTCGCCGAGACGAAGCGGATGGGCGCCCACGACAGGAACGGCAGCACGTCCTTGATCTTCTCGCGCAGCTTCTTCTCGGCGTCTTCCGCCTTCTTGCCGGTGCCCAGCGCGTCGACCTTGTTGACCAGGATGATGACGCCGGTGCCGTACTGATCGATCGCGCCGCCGATCTTGGCGTCCTGATCCGACGGGCCCTGGGTCGCGTCGATCACGACCGCGGCCACGTTGGCGCGCTTGATCTGACCGAGCGCCATGGACACCGAGATTTTCTCGACCTCGTCGTCGATGCGCGCCTTCTTGCGGATGCCGGCGGTGTCGACCAGCACGTAGTCGCGCCCGCCGAACGAGAACGAGGCGTCGACCGGGTCGGTGGTCGTGCCCGGCTGATCGTGCACGAGCACGCGCTCCTCGCCGAGGATGCGATTGACCAGCGAGGACTTGCCGGCGTTGGGACGGCCCAGGAAGGCCAGGCGCACGGCGCTCGCCGCGGCGAGCGCGCGCGCCTCGGCCTCGGCGTCGAGGACGTTGACCTCGGGCGCGTCGGGCAGCAGCTCGAGCACCTGGTCGAGCAGCTCGCCGGTGCCGCGGCCGTGCGTCGCCGAGACCGCCAGCACGTCGCCGAGACCGAGCGCGTAGAGCTCGTTCACGAACGGCTCCTGCTTGGGGCCGTCGACCTTGTTGGCCACCAGCAGGATGGGCCGGCCGAGGCGGCGCAGCTTGTTGGCGACGTCGCGGTCGGTCGAGGTCAGGCCCTCACGCGCATCGGTCACGAACACGATGACGTCGGCCTCGTCGAGGGCGCGCGACGCCTGGCGGTGGATGCCGCTCTGGATCACGCCGTCGGGCGCGCTGGGATCGAGGCCGCCGGTGTCGACGACCTCGAAGCGGCGTCCCGCCCACTCCGCGTCGGCGTAGCGACGATCGCGGGTGACTCCGGGCTCGTCCTCGACCATGGCGGGACGACCGCCGACCAGGCGGTTGAAAAGCGTCGACTTGCCCACGTTCGGGCGGCCGACGACGGCGATGAGCGGTAGCTTGCTTCCGGCGCGCATTACTCGTACCCCAGCCGGCGCAGTGAGCCCGGCTTGCTTGTCCAGTCGGCGTCGATCTTGACGATCAGCTTCAGGTGCACTGGCAGACCCAGGAGGCGCGAGATCTCGGCGCGCGCCTTGGTCCCGATCTCCTTCACCATGGAGCCGTTCTGGCCGATGACGATCTTGCGCTGAGTCTCGCGCTCGACGTGGATGAGCGCGTCGATCACGACGTCGCCCTTGTCCTTGCGCTCGTGCCAGCGCTCGACCGTCACGGCGGTCGAGTACGGCACTTCCTGGCCCAGCAGGAGGAAGAGCTGCTCGCGCACCAGCTCGGCGGCGAGGAATCGCTCGGCGCGATCGGTCAGCATCTCCTCGGGGTAGAGCGCGGGCCCCTCGGGCAGGTGGCGCGCGATCGCGGCCTCGAGGCGATCGAGGTTCTCACCCGGCTTGGCGGCGATCGGGACGATGTCCTCGAAGGGGGCCAGCTTGGAGTAGCGATCGATGAGCGGCAGCAGCGACGCCTTGTCCTCGAGCAGGTCGACCTTGTTGATGCCGAGGACGACCTTGCGCTTGAGCCCGGCGAGCTTGCTGAGGATCAACAAATTTCCCTCGCCGGGATCGAACGACTTCTCGATCTCTTGCGGCGTCAGCCGGGGCGCCTCGACCATGAACAGGACGACGTCGCACTCGCCAGCGGCGGAGAGCGCCTGATCGACCATGTACTTGTTGAGCGTCGACTTGCCCTTGTGCACGCCCGGCGTATCGACGAGCACGAGCTGCGCATCGGGCAGGTTCTTCACGCCCAGGATGCGGTTGCGCGTCGTCTGCGGCTTGGGCGTGACGACGGCGAGCTTCTCCCCCAGCATCTGGTTGAGGAGCGTGGACTTGCCCACATTGGGACGTCCGATGATGGCGCAGAACCCGGAGCGAAACACCGCGCACCTATACACTATGTCGCCCCTGTGGGCGAGCGATGCTACGGTCGGGCGCCCAAATGGCCCTACTTTCCCTGGTTTGCGGGGTGCTCGCGCCCTTCGCGGTGGCCCTTCCCGAGCGCGGCAAGTTCATCGCGCTGGGCCTGGGCCTGTTCGCCGCGGTGGCGGGCGCCCTCGCCTACCGCCGCTCGGCCGGTCGGGCGCGCCCGCGGCTGTACGCGGCCGCCGGGCTGACGCTGGGCATTGTGGCGATCCTGCTGGGCGGCGCCAAGATCGCGCTGACGCTGGCGGCAGTGGAGCGACTTGATCAGCTCTTCTAGCGGCCAGCTCTTCTAGCGGCCAGCTCTTCTGGCGGCCAGCTCTTCTGGCTGGCTCGGAGCCAGCCGCCGATTCCGCAACCGTGAGCGCAAGCAGCGCTTGCACGGGGAGCCCGGACCCTTCACGCTATCGAAGGGGCGTTACATGGAGTATGTGAGCTTCGAACGGCGACTGCTTCACCTGATGTTTCGCAGCAACACGCCGCTCACGCCGGTCCACGTCGCGTACTACCTCGGCCTACCCATCGTCGAGGCGCGCACCCACCTCGATCACATGGTCGAGCTCGGCATCCTCGAGCTCGACAGTGACGATCACGGCCACCTGCTCTACACCTACCCGCTGCGCCCGCCCGCCTCCGAGCTGCCGCCGCCCAGGCCGCCGCGGCGCAAGAAAAAGAAGAAGCCCGCGCAGCCGGCCGCGGCCACGGCGCCCGGCCCGCGGGGTGGCCAGGGCAACGCCGGCGGCATCGGGGCCACCGGGATCGGCGCCGGCGCGGTCGGCGTCCGCGCCGCCCTGGTGCGCGACGACACCATGCCGGTGCCCCGGCTCACCGCGGTGAGCCCGTCGGCGCAGGCGGTGCGCGACTCGGATCCCGAGCGGGCGCTCGAGCTGGTGATGGTCGACGGCCGGCACTACTACTCACCCGCCGCCGCCGCCGCGCTCAGCCTGTTCCTGCCCGGGGTCGGGCAGATCTACACCGGGCGCGTGCCGCAGGGCGTCGGCTGGATGCTCGCGACCGGCATGGGCTATCTCATGTTCCTGATCCCCGGGCTCATCCTGCACATCTGCTGCATCGTGAACGCCGCGGCAGTCCCCGCGCGGGTTCCCATGCTCGCCGAGCGCGTGCGATAGTCGCGGGCCCCATGCCTGCTCAGGCCCCCAGGCCCTACGACCGCGCGATCTTCCTCCTGCTCGATGGCGCACGCGCCGACGTGTTCCACGAGCTCCTGCGCGCCGGCGAGCTGCCGCACGTGGCCCGCTCGCTCGCCGAGCCGGGCGGCGCGACCACCGCGACCACGGTGTTCCCCTCGGTGACCGGGGTCGCGTACGCGCCCTACGTGACCGGCTGCTTCCCGCAGCGCACCAACCTGACCGGTGTGAAGTGGATGGATCGCGAGATCTACTCGCGCCGGCCGGTGTCCATGTCGCGCTTCCGCAACTACGCGGGACCCGGGCACTTCATGATGGATCGCGACATGTCGCGCGACGTCACCACGTTGTTCGAGCTCCTGCGTCCGTCGCAGAACATCTTCGGCACCATCAGCCGCGGCACCGGCAAGCGGCGCAACGCCTTCCTGGTGCGACGCGTGCCCATGGTGCTGAACTTCGTGCTGACGGGCGACTGGACGCCCATCGACCGGCGCACCAGCGCGCTACTCTTGCGCCAGGCGGCGCGCAAGCGGCCGCAGCGGTTCACCTTCCACACCACGCTGCAGGTCGACGAGCACTCGCACATGGACGGGCCGTTCTCGCCGCGCGTGCGCGAGGGCTACCGGGCCTTCGACCGCACCGTCGGCGCGCTGGCGGCGCGGCTGCGGGCACGCGGGCACCTCGAGCGCACCCTGATCGCCATGGGCGCCGATCACGGCCACGGCGCGGTCTCGCACCACTTCGACCTCGAGGCCTTCTTCGAGAAGCGCGGCCTGCGCACGCTGTACTACGGCAAGCAGGTGAAGCGCTGGTTCGGCTGCGACGCCGCGGTCATGGTCGGCGGCAACGGCATGGGCCACGTGTACTTCAAGGGCGCCGGCTGGCGCAGCGGCGAGCGCGGCGCGGAGCGGCTCGCCGGTCACCCCGGGCTGATCGACGATCTCCTCGCCGAGCCGGCGGTCGACATCCTGGCCTGGAGCGGCGAGGCGGGCGTGGTGCATGTGCGCTCGCGGCGCGGCAGCGCGGAGATTCGCCTGGGCGACGACGTGACCTACGAGCCGCGCGGCGGCGATCCGTTCGGCTACGGGCCGCTGCCGGTGCGCATGACCCGCCTCGAAGCCGTGCAGCGCACCCAGCACACCACCTACCCCGACGGCGTGGTGCAGGTCGCGCAGATCTTCGGCGCGTCGCGCTGCGGCGATCTGGTCGTGACTGCTTCGCCCAGCTGGGACCTCAAGGCGCGCGGTGATCACCACCTGCACCGTTCAGGGCACGGCTCGCTGCACCGCGACCACATGGCGGTGCCGTTCGCGATGAACCACCCGTTCGACCTGGACGCGGTGCGCACGGTCGACGCGTTCCCGACCATCCTGCGCCTGCTCGGCGAGCCGGTGCCGGACGGCATCGACGGACGCGACCTCGCGCTCGAGCCCGAGGCCGTGTACGGGCTCGGGGACCACCTCTCGTCCCTGTCGGGGTAGCGACGGCCGCGCCGCCTACAAGAGCGACGCCTGCTTGTCCTTGATGAGCGCGCGTAGCTCGTCGAGCCGGTGGCCGAGCTCGCCGGCGCGGGGCACGCCCGCCTTCTCGCACTCGTCGACGAAGCGGGTCATGGCCGCGATCTCGTGCTCGGTGCGCTCGCGCAGCGCCTCGTCCATGGCGCGGAACTTCTCGAAGAAGTCGACCAGCTGGTCGCCCTTGCGCAGCGGCCACACCTTGGGCAGCTTGCCGTCGCGCATGCGGTCGAAGTAAGCGCCGATCTTGAAGAGCGGGCCGGCGACCTTGTGGGTCATGAGCACGAGGTAGCCGGAGAGCACGAAGACCAGGCCCACGCCCATGACCAGCATGATGGTGAGCTGGCTGCGATCCTCGGCGCGCAGCGAGTCCTTCACCTGCTGGACACCGTCGGGGCCGAGGAACTCGACCATGCCCGAGTCGGTCATCGACTTGATGATCGTGTCGGAGGCGTAGGTGTCCTGGCGATTCAGCAGGAAGCCGAGCGCGCCAGCGATCGCCGCCGAGATCAGCGTGACGATGATGACGTACTGGAGCTGCAGGCTCTTGTCGATCAGGTAGTTGCGCAGGTGGCGACGGTGCTTCGACGGCACGGTCGACGCGTTCGCGGCGGGATTAGACAAGACCCGCCTCCTTGATGACGAGCAGCTCGCGCAGCTCCTCGAGCGAGGCCGTGAGCTGCGGCGACTTGCTGGTCACCTCGCTCTTCTCGGCGGCGGCGATGAGGTCGCGCAGCGTCTGCACGTCGCGCTCCTGGGTCTTGCGCAGGGCCGTGTGTGCCTCCTTGAAGTGATCGAAGAAGGCGATGAGCTGGTCACCCTTGCGCAGGTTGTAGACGATGTCGTACTTGCCCGCCTTCACCTTGTCGAGGTAGAGGCCGATCTTGTGCAGCGGTCCGGCCACCTTGTGGGTCATCTTGATGCCGAACACGAACAGGCCGGCGCACAGCAGCACGATCGTGCCGATGAGGATCCACTCGAGCTGCGACTCCTGCGCCTTGAGCCGCGCGATTTTCTCCTGCTTGAGCTGGTCGTCCTTGGCCGAGTCGTAGCTGAGGACGTTGCCCTGGATCGTGATCACGCCGACCTTGGTCGCGCTCTCCGCCTCGCTCATGACCGTGGGCCAGATGTGCTCGCGCACGCCGTTCGAGTTGGGGCTGCCGCGCACGCCCCAGCCGAGCATGTACATGAGCACGGCCGCGAGCGCGACCATGAACAAGGTGAAGCGCAGCTGGTAGCGCGAGTTGAGCAGGTAGTTCCGCCAGCTACGCTTGTAGTTGGCCGCCTGCGGTTTCTTACTGCTCATCGGGAGCTCCTCATCGTGTACTGCCGCCCGCCGCCTGCTGCCCGATTCATGGCGCCTTCGCCTTGATGGCGGGCATCAGATCCTTCGTCATCATCGCCTCAACCTGGGCCTCGACGCAAAAAGACGCCGCTTCGGCGATCTCCTTGTCCGAGCTGCCGCTGTCGACCTCGGCCTTCTTGTTGTTGGCGAAAGCGAAGGCCGCCTTGTCCGGCCAGGTCGCGACCAGCATGGAGACGTAGCACTTCACCGTCGCCGAGCCGCCTGACTTCTTGACCTCGATCTTGTTGACCGTGCCGTCGACGTAGAAGCCCGTGACGCCCGCCTTGGTCAGGTCGCTCTTGGTCGGCGACTTGCCACCCGGCCACTTGACCGCGAAGTCGCGCCCGAGCGTCTTCTGGGCGGTCCGGCGCATGATCGGCACCATGTTGGCGCCGCCCGCGCCGCCGGTGGCGTCGGTGAACGGGCCCATCTCGACGTAGACGGTCTTGCCGCCCAGGTCGGCCACGCCGGTGCCGCTGCCGCCCACGTCGCGCAGGCTCTTCACTGCGTCGAAGGCCTTCTGCGCCTGGCCGCGCACGAACGCGTCGGGGTCGTTCTTGGCCGTGGTCTCGAGCGCGTCGATCGCGACCTTGCGCAGCTTGACGTCGACGGTGCCGTCGATGAGCTTGCCGAGCGCCGCGGCCGCGACGCCGCGCACGGTCTTGTCGGTGTCCTTGAGCGCGCCGACCAGCGGCCCGATGGCGCGCTTGTCGCCGAGCTTTCCCAGGTTCAGCGCCGCCGACAGCCGGACCTTGTTGTCCGGGTCGCGCAGCCGCTTGACCAGGTCGTCGACCTTGTCGGCGAGGGCGATGCCGCCGACGAGCAGCAGCACGCCGATCACGGCCACGGCGTGCCTCGAAACTCTGCGGAGCATCACGAGACTCATGGGCTCCTGCTCTGACGGTGCTTGGAAGGACGCATTCAGTTGGTTCGTGACGGACGATCGTAGCGGTATCGCCGCGCGTTCGTCAACGCGCGCGAAGCCTGGCCAGGCGCGGGTTTCGCGCAGGCTGCGGCCTCAACCCGGACGCAGGAAGAGGTCAGGAGAACCTCAGGGCGTGCCGCGACTGCGACCTGCGCGGAGACGCACCCACATGGCGACCAGCGCCGCGAACGCGGCGCCGAGGCACGCGCCCACGAAGTCTGCCAGCAGATCCGCGGGATCCGAGCTGCGGTGCGGCGTGAAGCGCTGGTGCAGCTCGTCGAGCGCGCCATAGCTGGTCGCGATCGCGACCGCGAGCACGAGGGCGCGCGTGCCCCGCGCGGCCCGGCTGCCGCGCAGCGCGCGCCAGGAGAGCGCGGCCAGCCCGGCGAAGGCCACGGCGTGCAGTACCTTGTCGAAGCGCCACAGGCCGGGCGCGGGCATGCTCGTGCCCGGCAACGAAGAGCCGGCGAAGATCGCGACCATGTACGCGATCACCGGGCCCCACCACCAGATCCACCCCCGCGTCCCTGCGCGCGCGCGCCGCGCCGCGGCGGGCTCGGGCGCCGCGGTCACGCCTTCCTCACGCCTTCCTCACATCTTCCACTTGCCGAACGCGCCCTCCCCGAGGCTCTCGAGCAGCGCGGCGTAGGCACCCTCAGGATCCCGGTTCAGGTCGCGGCCGCGACCGGGCTCGAGGCCGTCCACGTCGCCGCGGCCGTCGTCGTCCGCATCGGCCGGATCGGCGTCCCCGTCGCTCGAGCCGTCAGCCTCGATGCGCAGATCCGCGGGCACCGCGTCGCGACGAAGGTTGGGCAGCGGCGGGTTGAGGCGCAGATCGATCTGGCGCGCCCGGTCGACGACCTTCTGTGCCACCCGGATCGGCGCGTGCGCGCGCAGCGCCAGCGCGATCGCGTCGGACGGGCGCGCGTCGAGCGCGATCTCGACGCCGTCGGGCTGGCGCAGGAAGACGGTCGCGTAGAAGGTGTTGTCGCGCAGATCGTGGACCTCGATCCGATCGACGGTGACGCCACACCGCTCCAGCATCGTGGCCATCAGGTCGTGCGTCATGGGTCGGTCCAGCTCGATCCGGTCGAGCTCGGTCGCGATCGCCGACGCCTCGATCATCCCGATCCAGATCGCCACCGACTGCCGGTCCTCGACGCACTTGAGGACCACGATGGGCATGTTGGTGAAGGGGTCAACGGTCAGCGAAGCCACCTTCATATCGATCAGCATGCCAACTCCCAGGGCACCGAAGCCCCGCCGTGACAATTCGTCACAAGTGTATGGGGCGATTCACGGGGGGTCAAATCGCCAGCTCGTCCACGACTTTACGGAGAGATTCCAGGTTGTACGCCACGACCACGCGGTCACAGTGCGGCTCGTAGTCGCGCATCGCGCTGTCGCCGAAGCCCCAGGCCGCCGGCGCCTCGGGGTTCAGCCACACCACCCGTTTGGCGCGGTGACGGATCTCGGCGAGCCGCTCGGCGTTGGGTGGATTGTAGTTGTTGCGCGCGTCGCCGATCACGACCACGGTCGTGCGCGAGGTGACCGCGTCCAGGTGCCGCGCGGCGAACTGCTCGAGCGCGCGCCCGTAGTCGGAGTTGGCCGAGACGTTGATGACCGCGCCCTCGTAGGCCAGGCGCACTGCCTCGTCGATGGCGCTCGATCGGAACAGGTCGGTCGTCTCGCCGATGTCGGCCACGAACACGTACGAGCGCACCTTTTCGAAGCGCTCCTGCAGCGTGTAAACGAGCTCGAGCATGAAGCGCGAGACGTTCTTCACGCTGTCGGAGACGTCGCACAGGACGACCAGGCGCGGGCGCTCCACGCGCTTGCGCCGCTCGACCAGGTCCATGGGCACGCCGCCGGTCGCCAGCGAGCGCCGGATGGTGCGGCGGACGTCGAGGCGGCCGCGCTTGCGCACCTGCGGGCGCAGCGAGGCCTGCGCGCGCAGCTTGCGGGCGAGCCGCTGCACCTCGACGCGCAGGCGGGCGATCTCCTCCTCGGAGAGCAGCGCGAAGGGCCGTTCGGCGAGCGTGCGCGCGCGGAACTCCTGCACGAAGTCGACGTTCTGGCGCTCGAACTCCTCGTGCACGAAGCGCCGGACCGCGGCGCGCAGCGCGCTCAGGTTCCTGGCGATGGCAGCGGCCAGAGCGCGCGCGGCGGCGGCGCCCAGGGCGCGTCCGACCACGGCCGTGAGCTGCGCGAGCTCCTGCTCGGCGCCGGTGACGTTCATCTCGGAGAGCGCGCGGTGGGCGTAGTAGCCGACCTGCAGCGGCGAGGTCAGGCGCACGCCCTCGAGCGCCACGCCCGACGCGAAGAGCAGCGCCGGGACGTCCAGCGCGGACAGCCCCAGGCCGGCGCGGCCCGCGGCCGACAGCCCCGCCGCCTGGTCGGCGAGCTCCTCGAGGATGCGCGCGATGTCCTGGGCGGACAGCCCGAGCTCCTCGAGGATGCGCGCGAGCGGCGTGCCGGCCAGGTCGCGCGCGTAGGCGGCGCCGCGCAGGAAGTAGAGCGAGTAGAGCTCGTCGAAGACCCGCTGGTCGCCGGCGCGCTTGATCAGCGTGGCGGCGAGCGCGGCGCGCAGCGTGGCGCCGTCCTCGAGGCCGACCGCGGCGGTGGCGCGCGCCGCATCGAGCACCTCGCTGGTCGAGACGCGCACGCGGTTCTTGCGCAGCAGCGCGGCGAACTCTTGCAGGCGCGCGAGCACGGTCGGTCCTAGCGAGCGGGCGCGGTGGTCTTGGCGGGGGCGGCCTTCGCCTTCGCGGGCTTCTTGGCCGGAGCCGGCACGGCGGGCGCCGGCTTGTCCACCGGGGCAGGCGCGGGCGCGGCGGCCGCGAGCAGCGGCACGAACGTCGCCTCGGCGAGCGCCAGGTTGTCGCCCGCGCCGACCTCGGCGAAGCGCACGGTGCCCGCGCGGTCGATCACGATCAGCGTCGGGATGGCCGGCACGCCGTACGCGCCCGAGACCTTGCCGCCGTCGTCGCGGCCGACGGTGTAGCCGATCTTGCCCTTTTGCTTGGCGAGGAACTCGTCGAGGGCGTCCTTGGCCTCGGCCGAGATGCCGACGACGCGCAGGCCCTGGTCGCCGTACTTCTTCTGCCACGCCGACAGGGTCGGCAGGGTCGAGCGGCACGGGCCGCACCAGGTCGCCCAGAACTCGACGACCACGACCTGGCCCTTCAGATCGCCGAGCGCGGCGGCGTGCGGCCCGGCCAGCTTCTCGGCCACGAACGCCGGAGCCGGCTTGCCGATCAGGTGCTCGCGCAGCAATTGCGCCTCGTCGGGGCGTGCGGCCAGCGCCAGCTTCACGTCCAGCTCGGCCTTGCCGCGCAGCACGCGCAGCGCGACCTGCACGCCCACGCCCTTCTCCTGCACGCAGGCGATGAGCTCGCCCGGCGTCTTCACGGCGCGGCCGTCGAGAGTGAGCACCTCGTCGCCGGCCAGCAGCCCGGCGGCCTGCGCGGGCGTCTTTTCGCGCACGTTCTTGATGCGTACACCGCGCGTGCCCTGCTCGATCTCGATGCCCATCCACGGCCGGGCCTGGCCGATCTGCGCGCGGGCGGGCGCGGCGAGCGCGACCACGAGCACCAGGAGCGCGAGCGAGAGCAGGAGGCCGGGCGAGCGAACGAGACGAGCGAACGACATCGGGACGAGTGTAGCAGACGGTCAGGCGTACCCGTTGGCGCGGAACCAGCGGATGCTGCGCTCGAGGGTGTCCTCGAGCGGCGTCACCGGCATGCCCAGCTCCTTTTGCGCCTTGGCGTTGTCGAACCAGTAGCGCCGGCCGGTCCACTTGGCGTCCTTGTAGGTGAGCTTGGGCTCCTTGTGGCTCACCTTGTCGGAGTAGGTCTCGACCGCCCACGCGGCGGCGGCCAGCGCCCTGGCGTTCAGCTTGCGACGCGGTGGCGGAAGCCCGGCCAGCTGGGCGGTCAGCTTGAAGAACTCCTCGTAGGTGACGTTGTGGCCGCCTGCGATGTACTTCTCGCCGACCTTGCCCAGGGTTTCAGCGAGCAGGTGCGCGCGCGCCACGTCCTCGACATCGACGCAGTTGAAGCCGCCCGCAAAGAACCCGGGCACCTCCTTGCGCAGCGTCTGGACCACGAAGCGCCCGGTCGGCGTCGGCGCGATGTCGCGCTCGCCGAACGGGAAGGCCGGGTTCACGATCACGAGCGGCAGGCCCTCGCCAGCAAAGCGCAGCGCGTCGCGTTCGGACAGCCACTTGGAGCGGATGTACGCGTTGGCGTCGTGCCAGATGTTGAACTCGACGCTCTCGTCGGAGGGCTGGCCGTCGTCGCGCACGCCGAC
>JBKJOI010000866.1:0-3568 GCA_046595695.1 Haliangiales bacterium
GCTCCTGGAGGTGGCCCGACGGTCCGCCGGCGGGGTTCTGGACCAAGACCATCGACAACGAGACCGCGCTGCGCTGCACCCCGCCCGCGGGCGCCGGCCACAAGCCGCACGTGTTCCGCGCCGTCCTCGACGACGCCGAGGAGATCGCGGCGTTCCACTGGCTGTCGGCGAAGCCGGCGCGGCTGCTGATCGTCTACGGCAGCCCGGGCCTGGCCGACGTGATCCCGACGCGCTGGTCGCTGCACGACGGCTGCGCGCCGGCGCCGCTCGCGCAGGGCACCGACGTCGAGCCGGGACCGGCAGGCCTGTGGCTGGCGCGCGAATCGCCCGACCCGAAGGCGGACCAGGTGGTCGTGAAGCTGGTGGTGCGCCGCGGCGGCGACGTGCTCGGCGAGCTGCCCGTCGGGAGCGATGTTCGCTTCCGGCCGCCCGCGAAGTAGCCGGCGCTCGCGGCCTACGCGCTCTCGATCATGGCGACGCGGCGCTCCTCGACGCTGGCGCGCTCGTGGTCCCCCGCGGCGCGCGCGAGCCCGGGAACGAACAGCTTCACCTCGGGCGCGGCGGCCACGGCGCGGTCGAGCGCGTCGAGCAGCTCGCGCGCGGCCAGCGAAGGCGGCGCGCACAGCTTGCCGGTCACCACGGTGTGGTCGTCGGCGTGGTGGTGCGCGTGATCGGTGCCGGGATCGTTCGCGCACGCGCTGCACACGTGGCGCATCTGTTCGGTGTGCGAGTACAGCACCGTCTCGTCGGGTAGCGCCGTCGACAGGTCGGCGATCTGGCGCGGCTGGCGCTGCGTGCCGCTGAAGCGGAAGACGCGGTAGCCGCACCGCTCCAGCGTCACGAGGTGCGGGAACACCGGCACCTCTCGATCGCCGTAGCGGTGGTGGGTGATGGGCGCACCGTCGAACATCACGACGTCGCCGAAGTCGACGCCGATCTCGTCGTAGTAGAGCGCGCTCCTCACGACCCCGTGGCAAGGGCTGAGCCGCTCGATCCAGATCGCCTCTTGCCGGCCCGGCTCGTCGGGATCGACTCCGGGCCGCCGCTCGGCGAGCGGGTGCTGCGCCAGGCGTACCTTGGCCGAGGGGTAGCCGCCCTCGGGCAGGCCGAAGCGTCCCGCCTCGATCTGCTGGTCGAGCTGCTTCCAGACGCGCAGGGCGACCTCGGTGTCACGCGCGCCGGTCGCGCAGATGCCCAGGTTCCAGCGGACCGCCTCGTCGTCGGCGCCGCCCAGGTCGGAGGCGCGCTGGTTGGCGGCCTGGCCCTCGGCGAAGCGCGCCCGCATCTTGTAGAAGAGGCCGAGATCGTAGTGGTCCTCCCAGCGCCCGGGCGACAGCTCGACGAGACGCCGCAGCGCCCGCTCGGCGCTGGCGTCGGCGCTGCGGCCGAGCGCGCGGCACGAGCCCGCGAGCCCGCGCAGCACCCAGGACTCGGCGGCGGCGTCTCGATGGGGACCGCGCTCGAGCTCCTGCAGGCGCGCCACCACCGCGCCGAAGATCGGCTCCGCGGGCGCGGCCCCGTTCAGATCGTCGATGCCGTGCAGCGCCGGCAGCGCCTCGCCGAGACTGCCGAGCACGGCCCAGCTGTCGCGGTGCGCGTCGAGCAGCAGGGCGGCGAGCGAGATCCCGCGCAGCCGACCGAAGAGACCGGCGCGCAGGCAGCCGGCGAGCGCCAGGGCCGCGTCCACCTGCTCGCCCTGGACCTCCACGAGCGGCTGCGCGGCCTGCCAGGCCTGGTCCCACTCCTGCTTCTCGCCGTGCTCGCGGATCGTCGCGACCAGGCTCTTCAACTTCGCGTCGGTCGGCTTGCGCTCGAGGTGGCTCACGCCGCGACCATAGCTCGCCGCCCCGGCCGGGTCAGGGCGACTTCGTCGTCCTGGTCTTCTTCGGGGAGGACTTCGTGCGCGGCTTGGTGGCCTCGGTCACATTCGTGGGCTTCGCCGGGCGCTTGCTGCTGCGCTCGCGGCGCTTGCACGCCTCGGCGTACGCCGCGTGGATCGCGCGGAAGAGCGCCGGATCGCCGCCGCGATCGGGGTGGGTGGCGAGCGCGTGCTTGCGGAAGGCGCGCTTGATCTCGGCGAGCGTGGCCTGCGCCGGCACGTCGAGGATCTGCCAGATCGACGTCGCCGCCGCCTTGGCCGACTGGCGCGGCGGCAGCGGGTGATCGCCGTCCTCGGCGTCGCGCTGCTTCTCGGTCCAGGGCAGCGCGCCGACCAGCACGCGCGACCAGGCGCGCGCCCAGCGCCCGTCGATCTCGACCAGCGGCCGGCCGGCGGCGCGCTGCGCCTGCGCGAGCGCCTCCTCGCGGCTGCGTGCACCGCCCTGCGAGGCGTCGGGCTTGCGGAACGGCTCGCGCGTGGGCGGCGCGGTCCACCACGCCGCCCATAGGAAGCGCCGGCGGCGCGTCGACGCGATCGAGCACGCGGCGGCGAAGATCCCGGACACGAGCGGCTCAGCGCCCTTCGCGGCAGGGCTCGTCGAGCATGATGTTCACACGCTTGCTGTTGCCGACCTCTCGGCGGACGCGCGCGATGAACGCCTGGCGCGCCGCCGGCGCGAGCTCGCTCAGGGTGAAGCACTCGTCGTGCTCGCCTTCGCGGCCCCAGGCGCTCCGGGTGCGTGCCGGCTGCGGCTTGGTGTCGCGAATGATCGCCTCGAGGCGCTCGTAGGCCTCGTGGTCGGTGCCGTTGCCGGGGCTGTAGAAGGACACGATGAGCGCCATGCTCCCCGGGGCCGGCGTCGGGGCCGGCGTCGGGGCCGGCGTCGGGCCGGCCGAGGCGGGACTGCACCGAGGCGGACAGCCGCGGCGCGGCGGTGGGGATGAGACGAAGGGTGCGGATCATGCGGACCTCCACGAGCAGGCTCCGGCGGGGCCGGGGCGAGGGGACCGGGCGGGTGCCCGGCGAGGTGCCAACGCTGGTGGAGCAGCCGGACCGGTGGGGGTCCGCGGCCGAGGATGTGGATGCCGCTCGCCGGGTGTGGACAGCGGCCGGTCGAGCGGGCTCCTGGGCACGACAGCTAGCGCAGGGTGGTCAGGAGCGGCCCGGCGAGCCCCAGCACCGCAGGGACGACCCCGGCCAGCAGGAAGGCCGGCAGGAAGCACAGGCCCAGCGGACCGACGGCGAGGACCCCGGCCCGGCGGGCCCGCGTGCGGGCGCGGGCGTGTGCCTCGTCTCGGGCACGTTGCGCGACGGCGTGGACCGCCTCGGCGACCGGCGCACCGCCCTCGGCGGACCGCACCAGCGCCCGCGCTGCCGCAGCGGCGGGGCCGTCACCGGCCGCAAGGGCTCCCCAGGCCTCGGCCGGCGCTGCCCCCAGCGCGAGGAAGCCCGCCACCCGGTGCAGTCGACCGCCGACCGGGTCGGGGGCCGCCTCGGCCACCGCAGACACCGCCCGCCCGATCTCGGCGCCCCCGGCAAGGCAGGCCGCGAGCAGGTCGAGGGCCATCGGCAGCTGCTCGGCGAGCAGGTCGGCGTCCGGATCCTCCGGCTCGAGGCGGGCCAGCACGGACGGACCGACGACAGCCACCAGCACACCGAGGAGGACGCTGAACGGGCCTCCACCGAGCA
>JBKJOI010000964.1:0-19813 GCA_046595695.1 Haliangiales bacterium
CGCCGACGGTGGCGCGGGCAGCGGGCTCGGCGCGCGCGCCGCGGCAGGTCGCAAGCTGCGCTACGCCGCCGGCGCGCAGCTCTCGTACCTGTCGCGCGGCCAGACCTTCACCTCCGACGGCAACGGCCTCAACTCCAACTACACGCTGACCAACGGCAGCCTGGTCATCGGGGTCGGCGGCCGGGCCACGTACCTGATGGGCAAGCTCGAGCTCGGCGGCGAGCTGGGCGTCTCGACGACCTTCGGCAACGACGGCGTCACCGTCGAGGGCGTGGCCGAGCCGCTGGCGTGGACCGAGCAGCTGATCGACGCGCGCGTGCTGGGCGGCTACCACGTCGCGCCCGGCTACCTGGTCTCGGCGCGCGTCGGCTACCGGGTCCTGGCCATCACCATCGACAAGTCCGAGGTGATCAAGCAGCCGTCGGAGCGTCTGACCGGGGTCGCGCTCGGCCTCGAGGTCTCGGCGTACGCGCTCTCTCCGAAGCTCGACGTGCGCGTGGGCTTCGAGACGCTGGTCGCGGCCAAGGTCGTGCAGACGGCCGGCTACCGGGACGGCGACGCATCGACGGTCGCGCCGTACTACCTCTTCCTCGAGGGCGGCTACCAGGTGACACCGAAGATCCAGGCGCTCGTGGGCTACACGCTCGCGATCGAGACGTACACCTTCACCGGCACCAGCCAGCGCGACCCCGGCAACCTGAACAGCGAGCGCAAGGACGTGCAGCACCTGCTGTCGGTCGGCGCGCAGTACTGGTTCTAGCGCACCGGCGGGCTAGCGTCGTTCGCGCGTACTCGCCGATCCGGGCGACCCGGCGACCAGCTCCTGGAGCGCGCACGAGAGCGCGCTGACGTCGAAGGGCTTGGGCAGCAGGGTGGCGCCCAGGGCGCGCAGGGCGTCGAGCTCGTCCGGACCGCAGTGGCCGGTGGTCATGAGCACGGGCACCTCGGGCGCCAGGCGGCGCATCTCGGCGAAGGCCTCGCGGCCGGAGAGCCGCGGCATGACCACGTCGAGCAGCACGGCGCGCAGGCCGCCCGAGCGCGAGCGGAACAGCTCGAGCGCCTCGACGCCGTCGGCGGCCTCGATCACGTCGTAGCCGAGCGCCTCGAGCGCGCGTCGCTCGGCGCGCCTCTGCAGCGGGTCGTCCTCGACGATCAGCACGGTGCCGTCGCCCTTGCGGAGGTGCTCGGCGGGCAAGCGCGCGGGCGCCTGGGCCATGGTCGTGGGCGCGGCCGGCAGGTAGACGCGGAAGACCGCCCCGTGCGGCGCCGCCGCCGACAGCTCGATGCTGCCGCCGTGCGCCTGCGCGACGCCGTACGCGGTCGCCAGGCCGAGGCCGGCGCCGGTCTGGTCGCGCCGCGTCTTGGTGGTGAAGTACGGCTCGAAGACGCGATCGCGCAGGCCCTCGGGCACCCCCGGGCCGGTGTCGGCGACCTCGATGAGCACGTGCGGCCCGGGCACGAGCGGCGCGGGCGGCGCGGCGAGCTCGACGTCGGCAACCCGCAGGCGCAGCCGGCCGCCCTCGGGCATGGCGTCGCGCGCGTTCAGCGCCAGGTTCATGAGCAGCTGCTCGAGCTGCGCGGGATCAGCCGCGACCAGGCCGCGCGTCGCGTCGTTCTCGAAGACGACCTCGATGTTGCGATCGAAGGTGCGGCCGACCAGCTCGCTGAGCGAGCGGGTCAGGTCGACGAGCGACAGCTTCTCGACGCGGCGACCGCCGTGGCGGCCGAAGGTGAGCAGGGCGCCGGTCAGGCGCGCCGCGCTCTCGGTGACGTCCTCGATGCGCACGAGGTCGGCGATGCGCCCGGGGTCGGGCTCGCGCAGCCGCAGCAGCGACGCGATCATGCGGATCGAGGCAAGCAGGTTGTTGAAGTCGTGGGCGATGCCGCCGGCGAGCGTGCCCAGGGCCTCGAGCCGGCGCGCCTGGGCCAGCCGCTCCTCGCTGTCGCGCCGCGAGGCTTCGGCCTCGACCTGCGCCGAGACGTCCTCGAACGCGATCACGATGTGCGTGATCGCGCCGCCTTCGTCGAAGATCGGGCGCGCCGTGGCGTGGATCGCCACCTTGCGTCCATCCGTGCGGTGGATCGCGATGTCGTCGACGCTCACGATCGCGCGCGCCACGAGCGCGCGCGCGAACGGCATCTGCGCCTCGGGGTAGGGTTGGCCGTCGCGGGTGAAGATCCCATAAGGCGCGGCGTAGCCGCCGGCCGCGACGTCGTCGCGCGCGTCGGTGCCCATGATCTCGCGGAACACGCGGTTCGCGAAGGCCAGCTCGCCCGAGGGCACCCGCGCGATCCAGACGCCGACCGGTAGATGGTCCACGACCGACGCCAGGACGTGCTCGTCTTCCCTGCGCACGTGACGACGTTAGCATGTCCATCGGACGCAGCTCACCGCATAAAACATGCGCGCCATGCAGGAGCGTCGTTCGTACGGTCGTTCGGATCAGACCTCCGCCGCGACCTCGGTGAGCACGCGGCGGAACCAGGCATGGCCGGCGTCCTGGCGGAAGCGTTCGTGCCACGCCGTCAGGATGTCGAAGCCGGGCAGCGCGAGCGGCGTCGGGAAGAGCTGTAACGGCAGCGCTCTGGCCATGCGGCGCGCGAGCCGCGCGGGAAACGTGCCGATGAGATCGGACTCGGCGACCACGAGCGGCGCGACCAGGAAGCTGGGCACGCGCAGCGCGACGCGCCGGCGCTTGCCGAGGCGCGCCAGCTCATCGTCGAGGACGCTGCCGGGCTTGCCGTCGGGCGCGATCATCACCTGCGGCAGCGCGAGGAAGCGCTCGAGCGACAGGCGCTTCTTGCCGCGCAGCTCGGGGTGGCCCTTGCGCGCCATGCAGATGAAGTCCTCGTGGAAGAGGTGGCGCCAGACCAGCGCGGGCGCGCTGCCGCGGTGCGGCGAGACCGCGAGGTCGATCTCCTCGTCCTCGAGCGCGCCGCCGGGATCGCGGCCGGCCCGCACCACCGCGACGTCGACCTGGGGTGCCTCGCGCGACAGGCGCGCGCGCAGGGGCGGCAGCAGCAGCGCCTCGGCGAAGTCGGAGGTCGCGAGCGTGAAGATCCGCTTCGAGGTCTGCGCGTCGAAGGTGGGCCGCTCGAGCACGACCGCCTCGAGCTCGGTGAGCGCGCGCCGGAGCGGCGCGGCGAGTGCGAGCGCGCGCGCCGTCGGTACCATGCCGCGCCCGGTGCGCACCAGGATGGGATCGGCGAGCAGCTCGCGCAGCCGGGCCAGCGCCCGGCTCATCGCCGACTGGGTGACGCCCGCGCGGCTCGCGGCGCGCGTGACATGGGCCTCCGCGAGCAGCGCGTCGAGCTGGACCAGCAGGTTCAGGTCGATCGCGCTCAACCTTGGTACATGCGCCAGAGTCATGATGCGATTGTCGCATATGCATTGGATGGATGGTGCTTCCGGGCGCATCTTGAGCTTCGTCGCTGGCCCTGGAGCAACAAACGAGGCAACGGACGGGCAACGGACGGGCAGCGACCACTCGAAGCAAAACGCAGGTTCACACGGAGGCCACGCCATCATGTACGTCATCGCTGGAGTTACGGGTCACACGGGCAAGATCGTCGCCGACACGCTGCTGGCCAAGGGGCAGAAGGTGCGCGTGCTGGTGCGCTCGGCCGCGCAGGGCGCGCCGTGGGCCGCGCGCGGCGCCGAGGTCGCGGTCGCGTCGCTCGACGACGAGGCGGCGCTCACCAAGGCGCTCACCGGGGCCCAGGGCGCCTACTTGCTCCTGCCGCCCGACATGGGCGCGACCGATTACCTGGCCGGCAAGCGTGCCCAGGTCGACGTCCTGACCCACGCCATCGAGAAGAGCGGCGTCGGTCACGTGGTGCTGCTGTCATCGATCGCCGCGCACGTCGAGAAGAAGAACGGGCCGATCGCGGCGCTCCACCTCGCCGAGCGCAGCCTCGAGAAGACTGGACGCGCGGTCACCTTCGTGCGCGCCGCCTACTTCCTCGAGAACTTCGGCGCGGTGCTGCCCGCGGCCAAGGCCGACGGCGTGCTGCCGTCCTTCCTGCCGGCCTCGTTCACGCACCCGGTCGTGGCCACCGCCGACATCGGCCGCGCCTGCGCGCAGGCGCTGCTCGACGGCCCGCGTGGCCGGCGCGTGATCGAGCTCGCCGGCCCGGTCGACGCCAGCGCGAACGACGTCGCCAAGGCGCTCACCGGGCTGCTCGGCCGCGAGATCAAGGTCGCGGAGGCGCCGCTCGCCGCGGTGGTGCCCGCGTTCACGTCGATGGGCGTGGGCGCGAACATGGCCGAGCTCTACCGCGAGCTGTACGCCGGCATGATCGACGGCGTGGTCGCCTTCGAGGGCAAGGGCGAGACCCAGCGCGGCACCGTCGGGCTCGCCGAAGGTCTGCGCGGCCTGCTGGGGTGACCCGGGCGGGCGCACCCGGGCGTCCCGGCGCGCGTCACCGGCGCTAGAGCGGCTTCTCCATGCGCAGGAACCGGACCGGTCGGCTGAAGCGGCCCGGCTTGTCCGGCACCGCGGCCTCGCCCGAGACCGCGTAGCCGAGCCGCGCGTACCAGTCGGTCAGCTCGGTGCGCAGATCCACCACCGCCAGCTCCATGAAGCGCGCGCCCAGCAGACGGCCGTGGTCCTCGGCGGCGAGTACGAGCGCGCGTCCGACGCCATTCTTTTGCTGCGCAGGCTGCACCGACAACAGGCCCAGGTAGGCGCGCGCGTCGGGGCGGGCCTCGACGTAGACGCTGCCGAGCGGCGGCTCGCCAGCCTGGGGTGCGTCGAGGATCAGGAAGTCGCCGGCGCCGAACAGCGCGCGCATCTCCTCGGTGTCGGTGCGGTCGCCGACGGCGAAGAAGTGCTCGACCTCGTAGGCCCGGTTGATGAGCACGAGCAGCGCGGGCACATCGTTCGAGGTCGCGCGCCGGACGGGCGGCAAGGCGGGGGCAGTCATGGCGCGCCACTCTACGAAATTCGACGGCGTGCGGGGAATGTTCTCCGTCACGTGGCCGTATCCCACCGCATGGACAAGCAAAGTCGCCTGATCGTCGGCCTCGCGCTCGCGCTCGCTCTGGTCGGTTCGACCTTCATCGCGGCGAGCTCGTGGGTCAAGGTCAAGACCCGGACCGTACGCACGATCGAGGTCACGGGCTCGGCGAAGCGGCGCATCGTGTCGGATCTCATCGAGTGGAACGCGAGCATCTCCATGGAGGGTGCGGACCGTACGGTCGCCTACAAGGCGCTCCACGAGCACGTCGCCAAGACCATCACCTACCTCGAGGCGCAGGGGCTGAGCGCCCCCGAGATCCGGGTGTCGTCGGTGCGGACGCAGGAGTTAATCGACACCGAGGTCGTGGGCAGCGGCGACGACCGCATCGAGCGCCAGGTCTCGAAGGGCTGGGAGACCAGCCAGGTGATCTCGATCAGCTCGGCGCAGGTCGAGAAGGTCGAGCGCATCTCGCGCGAGGTCACCACGCTCATCGAGAGCGGCGTGCCGGTGACCTCGGGCGCGCCCGAGTACCTGTACACCAAGCTCGGCGAGCTGAAGATCGAGATGCTGGCGGAGGCGTCCAAGGACGCGCGAACGCGGGCCGAGCGCATGCTCGCGTCGGCCGGCGATGCGAAGCTCGGGAAGCTGTTCAAGGCCGACATGGGCGTCATCAACGTCAACCCGGCCAACTCCACGTCGACGTCGTGGGACGGTAACAACGACACGACGTCGCTGGAGAAGGACATCATCACGATCGTGCATGTGTCGTTCGACATGAGGTGACGCGGCGGCGCGCGCGGCGTTCGGGGCGTTCGGGGCGTTCGGGGCGTTCGGGGCGTGCCGCGGGCGGGTCGTTCGGGGGCGCGGGCGACGTCGCGCTTGCCGCGATCCCCGCCGGTGAGCGATGCTCGGGTGGCTTGGCGCTCTACCTGCTCGTACTGCTCGTAAGCACCTTGCCGCTCACGCTCGGGGGAGCCGCGGCCATCGCGGTGTTCCGCGCGTGGCGGCGTCTGGCGCTGCGGACCGCCGAGTTCGAGGTCAGCGCGAAGCTGGCGCGGCCCGGCGACACGCTGATCGCGACCGCGCGGGTGGCCCCGCGGCGCGCGCAGGAGCTGCACGTGACCGCGTCCCTGGCGTGCACGCTCTTCGATCACCGCAAGCGCCGGCTGTTCGCCAAGAGCGTCGTCCTGTCCGGGGACGGCGCGCGCACCGGGCAGCTGGTGGTGCCGGTGACGGCGCTGCGCACCGGCGTGATCGGCGACGAGCTGTCGTCGCTGTTCTCCGAGGAGGCGCGGCGCTTGCTGGCCTTCTGGACGGTGGTCTTCGAGGTCCGCCGCGGCGGTGCGCGCGGCGCGCTGCTGTGCCGCCGGTCGTTTCCCGTCGACATCCCCGAGGGTCGCCCGCTGTCCACCGATGCGCGCTGGCTGGGCCAGGTGGTCGTCGACACCTTCGGCGCGCTCAAGGACGACCTGGTGTTCAACTGGCTGGTGAAGATGGCCGGGCAGGACGGCGTCATCGACGCGCGCGAGCGCGAGATCCTGCACGAGATCCTACGCAAGGCGCACGGCATCACCGACGCCGTGGCCGCCGACGCGCGCATCGAGAGCGAGCAGCGGCGCGAGCTCGACCTCGACCCGGAGCTGATGCGCCGGCACGTGCCCGTCGATCAGCGCGTGCAGTTCTACAAGCTGCTGTTCGCGGTCGCGTGGCGCGACGGCACGCTCGCTCCCGGCGAGCACGCGCTGCTCACCAAGACGCTCGACAATTTTGGCCTCGACCGGCACCAGGTGCGCGAGGTGGAGCTGGAGGTGCTGCGTGGCATGGCGGCGCACAGCCTTGCGTAGGGTAGGGACCAGATTGCTCCCGGTGCGCTGGGCGATCGCCGCGGGCGTGCTGGCGCTGGTGGTGCCCGCGCTCGCGCTCGCGCACGAGCGCTGGGTGAAGCAGGTCTTCCTGCCCTTCGACGAGGCCTACTTCCGCTCGATGAGCGGGCAGGTATTGCAGCTCTCGCTCGCCGCCTCGCTCGCGATCGCCGGCGTGGTCGCCGGCTGGTACCTGGTGGCGGTGCCCATCTGCGAGCTGATCACGCCCCACGGCGCCGATGGGCAGGAGCGCGAGCGCCGGCTGCCGGTGTGGAAGCGCCACCTGCGCGCGGTCATGCGTTTCGGGCTCGACGCCGACATCGAGACGCCGCTCATGGCCCGCGGCGAGCGCTGGGCCGCGCGCATCTTCATGCGTCTGCCCGCGGCGGTGCTGGCGCTCGGCGCCATCGAGGGCTGGATCGTCATGCCCAGCTTCCCGGCGCACGGGACGTTCGGCGGCGTGGTGCGCTGGGTGCAACTCGGGCTGGCGGCGTGGATCCTGTGGGGCGGGCGGCTGCGCGAGCTGGGCGTGCTGACGTTCGCGCTGTTCGGCTGGCTCGTGCTCGAGTACCGCGAGGTCGCGGTCGACGCGGTGCCGGTGCTGGCGTCGGCGTTCTTCTGGCTGTTCGCGCGCGACCCGGGCGTGGTGAACGCGCGGCAGATCGCGGGCGTCCGGGTCAGCCTGGGCGTGGGCTTCTTCCTGCTCGGCCTCATCAACAAGATCTACTTTGCGCGCCTGTTCATCGCGGTGGGCGACGCCTACCCGCAGCTCATCGCGGGGCCCCGTGCCATGTTCCCGGGGCTCACGCGCGAGGCGTGGTCGTTCACCACGGGCCTGGGCGAGATGACCTTTGGCCTTCTTCTGCTGCTCGGGCTCTTCGACAAGCTCACGACCCTGGCCCTGGCCGCGATCTTCACCAACTTCGTGATCGTGTTCGGCTGGACCGAGATCGTGCACGTGTACCACATCGCCGGCTTCGCCGTGCTCTTCTTCCATGCGCCGCCCGGCACCGTCCTCGACGGCGCCGTCTTCCGCGCCCACGTGAGGCTCTGGCACGCGAGCGGCCACAGCGCATCCCCCGCGCTCTTTCCGGTCGCCGTGGGCCTCGTCGCCGCAGCCACCGCGACCCTCCTCATGTTCGTCCCGCTCTGGCTCTTCCTGCACCTCGTCCCGCGCCTCTGAGCGCACCGAGAGCGAACGTCAGCGGAGGCGATCGGCGAACCGGGCGAGCTGGGCGGCGGTCCAGTCGCCGGCGTCGAGGGTGAGCTCGTGACCGGCGGAGGGATGCTCGGCGAGCCGCGCGCCCCAGCGGTGCGCGAGGAAGCGAGAGCAGCTCGGGTGGACCATGCGGTCGCCGAGGCCGCAGAGGACCAGCAGGGGCACGGCCGGGCGGGCGAGCGGCACCTGCCAGCTCGCGGCGGCGCGCAGCTGCGCGACCACGTTCTTGCGTTGCATGGGGCGCGTGCGTGCGAGGAACGTCCACGACGCGGCGGTCTCGGCGTGTAGGTCGCGGCGGTTGGACACCATCGCCAGGATGCCGAGCTCGCGCGCGATGCCCTCGCGGCGCATCGTGGCGGCGAGCATGCGCGGCCACGCGTTCGGCTGGGCGCGCCGCCAGAAGGGCGAGACCCCGCCGGCGCTGGTGTTGCCCACGGCGATGCCCGCGAGCTCGTCGGGGTGCTGCGTCGCCCATTCGAGCGCCACCATGCCGCCGAGCGACAGCGCGAACACGAAGGTCCGCCCGCGGGCGGCCCGCGGCGCCACCGCCTCGGCGTCGGTGCGCACGCGCTCCATCGCCGCGGTGACCGACTCGGGCCAGTCGACGTCGCGGCGCGTGCCCGCGCCGGGCAGGTCGAGCGGATGTACCCGCGCGCCGGGCAGCGCGGCGCGCAGGTCGGGCACGAAGGTGCCCCAGTGGCCCGCCTCGCGCGACAGCCCGCGCAGCAGGAACCAGGTGTCGGGTCCTGAAGGCGAGGGCTGGGCGAGGGCGGAGACGCTCACCCGCGAAGACTACTCGGCCGGGAAGAACCAGCGCAACCACTGGAAGGAGCGCGCTTGCCAGGCCAGCTCGTCGTGCGTCGCGCCCGGATCGTGGAAGTAACAGAGCGCGTGCGGCATCGCCGCCGCGCAGCCCGGCGCATCGCTGCGCGTCCAGCCCTGGCTGACGAGCAGGTCGCGGACCTCGATGCTGTCGGCGAAGCCGTCGCCGCCCTGTCCGTTGCTACCGCCGTGGTCGAGGTAGAGGGCCACGTCGACCAGCCCGGCCTGCGCGATGTGGTCGCGCATGGCGTCGCCGGTGTCCTGACCGGGCCAGAACGCGCCGGACAGCGAACCGGCGCCCGCGTAGACCTCGGGGTAGGCGAGGGCCAGGTGGTAGGCGAGCAGGCCGCCGAGGGATGATCCGACGGTGTAGACGCGCGCCGCGTCCAGTCGCCAGAGCTCGGCTGCACGCGGCTGCACGGCCTCGACCTGGAAGGTCATGAAGGTCTCGCGCGCGCCGCCGTCGGCCGTCGACCAGCCGTACTCGTCGCCGCGCCGCTCGCCCGCGTGATCGAAGCCGACGATCACCACCGGCGCCACGCGCTGTGCGGCGATCTCGGCGTCGAGTGTGACGTTCACCTCCCAGCCCGTGTGGCCGAAGCAGCAGTCGTGGTCGTCGAAGAGGTTCTGCCCGTCGTGCATGAAGACGACCGGGTATGCGCGCGCGGTGTTCGCTGGCGCGCCGTAGCCGGAGGGTAGGTATGTGGTGAACGGTCGGCAGTTGCCGAGCGCCTGCGAGCAGATCAACTCGTCGGGCTGGACCAGGTGGCCGAGCCCCGAGTCGTAGGTGTTGAGCACCGAGTTGCGGCCGTCGCCGTTGCCGGCGAAGTCGTCGTGCGCGAACGCCCAGGCCTCCGGATCGAGCTTCCAAGTGCCTGCCTGGCGCAGCTTGTAGCGGTGACGTCCGGAAGGGACCGAGTCCTCCGCGACGAACAGCGAGCCGCTCGCGCACACGGACGCGGTCGCGATCTCGGCGTCGTTCCAGCCGTTCCAGTCGCCGGCGACGTGCGCGGGTGCGTCGCGCGTGACGAACAGCGCGCGCCCCGCGCGCCACGCCGGCAGGTCGCCGTGGCGGGCCGCGATCGACGCGTCGAAGGCCGCGAGCAGCCCGGTGTCGCACGCGGCCGAGAGGGCGTCCCACTGGGCGAACAGGCAGTCGAGCCCCGCGCCACCGGTCGGACACGGCGAGGCCAGCAGCGCAGCGTCGGCCGGCTCGGGCGCGGCGTCCGCCGCGCGTTGCGGGTCGATCCCCGCGGCGTCGTAGCCGCACGCCGCGCACGCCGCGAGCGCCGCGTACGCGACCAGCGCCGCGCCGGCGCCGTGCGCGGCTGTCACACGCGTCGCGCTTCGCAACGCCGATCCCGAACGATTTCGAAGGAGGTCCATGCCAGCGCTACAGGGGAGCAATTCCCGCGCCGGCGCCGGGGCGCCGCTTCACCGAAAGTAAGATCGTGAACACCGTCCCCGAAAGTCCCCGAAAGTAAGATTCGGCTATGGCGTTGCGGCGGCGTCGGCTCCGACCGCCGCGGTGCCGGCGTCGAGCGCGTCGCCGCCGCCTTGGGCGGCGAACCAGTCCTCGCCGTCGAGCGCGGACTGCTCGCACTCCATCTTGTCGAGCGCCTCGGTGAGCGTCGCGCACTTGGTGTACATCGTGAACTTGCCGGTGCACTCGAGATAGTCGAGCTCGCTGTCCTTGATCTCGGGCTTCTCGCAGTCGGCGGAGCTGAGCACGCCGCCATCGTCGAGGGTGATCTGCGTGACCGGCCCGGCATCCACCGGCGGCGGGGCATTCGCGCTGGCTCCCGAACCGCCCTCGCCCAGGTCCGCCGCCTTCTTGTCACCCTTCGGCACCACCGTCAGCGCCGGGATGTAGGTCACGAGCCCGAGCACGCCGATCATGATGAACAAGAATGGCAAGGTGGAGCGCACGACCTCGGTGATCGGCTTCTGGAAGCGGAACGACGTGATGAACAGGTTCAGACCCACCGGCGGGGTGAGGTAGCCGATCTCCAGGTTGAGCAGGAAGATCACGCCCAGGTGGTACGGGTCGACGCCGTAGCGGGCCGCCGCCGGCGCGATGAGCGGCACCACCACGACGATCGCCGAGAAGATGTCCATCAGGCAGCCGACGATCAGCAGCAGCACGTTGAGCGCGAGCAGGAAGGTCCACTTCGACCCGATGTACGCGTCCATGAACTCGTACAGGCGATCGGGAACGCGCGCATTGATGAAGTAGCCGGTCAGCGCCGTCGCTGCGACGATCACGATGAAGATCGCGCCGACCAGGCCCATCGACTCGCGCGCGATGCGCGGCAGGTCGCGGATCTTGATGTCGCGGTAGACCGCCATCTCGATGATGAGCACGTAGAGCGCGGTGACCGCGGCGGCCTCGGGGATCTGCAGGAAGCCGCTGGCCAGCGAGCCGATCACGAGGATGGGGATGAGCAGCTCGGGCAGCGCGCGGAAGAACGCGCGCACCGCGGCGCCACCGTCGAACGTCGTGGTCGGCACCTTCTGGCGCACCGCGATGATCATCGCGTACGCGGACAGCGCCAGCACCAGCACCAGGCCGGGCACGATGCCGGCGAACAGGAACTTGTCGACCGAGAAGCTGATGAGCTGCAGCGAGTCGCCGGTCGACGCCTGCGACGCCTGCGCGGCCAGGCCGTAGATCACGCCGTAGACGATGAGCGGCAGCGCCGGCGGGAACAAGAGGCCCACCGAGCCGGTGCCGGCGACGAGCCCGAGGGCGAACTTCTCCTTGTAGCCCTCCTTGATGAGCGCGGGCATGAGCAGGCCGCCGATGGCGACGATGGTCACGCCCGACGCGCCCGTGAAGGTCGTGAACAGCGCGCAGGTGAAGATGGTGACGATGCCGAGACCACCGGGCAGCCAGCCAATCGCCGCCTGCGCGAGCGCCACCAGCCGGTGCGCGGTCTTGGACTCCGCCATGATGTAGCCGGCGAACGTGAACAGCGGGATGGTCGAGAGCGTGGTCGCGGCGTCGCCGGTGGCGAGCGACTGCACGTTGAGCAGGATGCCGCCGAAGCTCTCGGTGAGCGTCTGCGGGACGTTGTAGTCGAGCGTCGTGGCGCCGAGCGCGGCGACGCCCGCCATGACGGCGAACACCGGCGCGCCCATGAACGCCAGCAGGATCATCAGGATCAGCAGGAAGGTGATCATGATGTCCTCAGATGATGACGGGGGCTGACTCGGGCGGCTTGCGCCCGGTCGCCAGGTAATAGATGTCGATGACGGCGTGCAGGGTCAGGTGGAACCCGATCAGCGCGGCGCCCACCGGCAAGGCCAGGATGCCGGTCGCCGGCGAGATGAGCTCGCCCTCCTCGTGCAGCTGGACGTTGATGTCGCGCACGTGGAAGCCGCCCTTGACGAGCAGCACGCAGACGCCGAGCGTGAAGGCCGTGGTGACGAGGCGGATGATCAGCTTGCCGCGCGGGGAGAACAGGCGCGTCAGCATGTCGATGTTGATCAGTCGGTCCGACTGCGACGCCAGCGCGGCGCCGAGGAGGCCGATGTAGAACACCGAGTAGCGGATGAGCTCGTCGGGCCAGTACGGGCTGGGTGGTGCCACGTTGCGCTTGTACGCCTGGTAGACGGCCAGAAAGATGAGCGTCATCAGCAGCGCCGCGAGCGCCATCTCCTCGATCTTCGCGAAGACGCGATCGACAGCTCGGAGGCTGATGACGAAGGATGGTTCGGGAGGAGGAGGCTCAGGCTCGAGGATTTTGATCATCGTCTCGTTCGTCCCGTTCGCGGGCCGAAGGAGGGTACCAAAGTCGTGCGCGGCTACGGGAACTTCTTGAGCGCCTCGCCACGGAACTTGAGCACCTTGTCGAGCATGTCCTGCTTGTAGAGCGAGCCGACCAGCGTCTTCCAGACCTTCTGGCCCTCGACCTGCAGGTCGGCGACCAGGGCGGCGGGCGTGTCGATGAACTTCACGCCCGACTTCTGCATGGCCTTCTTGGCGCGCTCGTTGTCCTTGCGCACCATCTTGAGCAGCTCGACGCCCATGGCCGTGCTCGACACGCGGATGATCTTCTGATCGGCCGGATCGAGCCGGCTGAAGACGTCCTTGCGCACCAGCATGGCGCCGATCGAGTACGAGATCGGCGTGTTGGTGGCGAACTTGACCTTCGTGTACCACTGCAGCGCGACCGCGGCGAGCGGCGAGCCGTAGCACGCGTCGATGCCGCCGGTCTGCAGCTGCGGGTAGACGTCGGGGACGCCGAGCGGCACGCCGTTCACGCCCAGGCCCTTGAAGAGCGCGCGCACGATCGGGTCGTCCTTCCAGGCCCACATCTTGGTCTTGGCGAGATCGGCGCGGGTGTTGACCTCGATGTTGGTGAAGATGTGCGTCCAGCCCACGTCGCCCCAGGCCAGCAGGATGTAGCCCGCCGAGTCGAACTGCGCCTCGAACTCGCTCTTGAGAGCGTCGCGGACGTAGTCGACCTGCTTGTCGTTCGTGAACATGAAGGGCAGCTCGAGCACGCGCACGTCGCCCTTGATGAGGCCCAGGCCGACCGCGGTGAGCGCGGCGCCGTCGAGGTTGCCGCTGGTCATCTTGCGGACGACGTCGCGCTCGTCACCCTGCTGGCCGCTGAAGAAGTACTTCACCTTCACGCGGCCCTGGGTCTGGGCCTCGATGTCCTTGCCGCCCTTCTCCAGGATCTTGGCCCACGCCGAGCCCTTGGGGGCGAGCGTCGCCATCTTCAGCTCGACCGGAGCGGCCGCTTGCGCCTTGGCCGGCACCACCCCCACGAACACCGCAGCCGCAGTTGCGGCAGCGACCACCCACGCCAGTTTGGCAGCCTTCATGATCATCTTAGAACCACTCCTTCTCATGCTGTAGGTAGCGCCGGGCCCGGATATGGGCGATCTCGTTCGCGAGGCGCTGCTCCGGCCAGATCGCCGGCGACGTGTTCAGGACTTCGACGAGCGTATCGTGGAAAAATTTCTGGTTACCTGTGACCACGCCGTAGTTCAGCGCCGAAAGTACCTTGGGCATCAGGTACTTGTTGCCGGTCAGCTCGATCGCGCGATCGAAGTGTTTCTTGCCTTCTTCGGTGTTGCCGCCGATGGCGTCGCCCTGCGAGGTCATGAGCATGCCGAGCGCCATGTGCGCGGTGGCGTTGTGGTAGCGCTCGTTCAGCTTGACGATGCGCTCGAAGAGCATGCGCGCCTTCGGCAGGTACGAGACGAGGTCGATGTTGTCGCGGTTCAGGTTGATCGCCGAGGCGAGCCCGAGCGCGACGAAGAACATGCCGGGCACGTCGCCCGAGCCCGCGCTCGCGACCTTCTTCTCGAAGGTGGTGAGATCTCCGCGCAGCGCCGCGTCCCACGAGCCGCCCAGCAGCTTGAGGCCGTAGTTCATGCAGCGCAGGTAGAGGCCGGTCGCGCGCTTGGCGATCGGCGCCGCTTCCTCGGGCTTGCCCTCCATCTCGAGGCGCTCGACGTCGTCCTGCAGGAAGCCGAACGAGTACTCACAGTAGCCCTGCGCGAGGATCTTGATGATCTTGCGGTTCTCCGGCGCGGCGAGGTGGAAGCCCTCGACGGTCTTGAGCTGCCCGGGAGCCGCCTCGCGCGCGAGCACGGGATCCGACTCCATGTTCAGGCCGGGTGCGGCCACCTCGAGCACGTCGGCGGTCGTGTTGGCGGTGAGCTTCACCATGTTGCAGGCGGCGAGAGGAACGGTGGATACGACGAGAAGCGAGAGGACGAGTCGCATTCGCATGGGCCGGGAGAGTATCCACAAAGGTGTACGGAGGGAATCTCGATTCAACGCACCGCGTTGGTGGCGCGCGGCCCGCGCCGCGCGCGTCGGGCTGGCTGTCTTGCCGGTGCTTCCGCGCTGGTCAATACTGCTCAGGTGAAAAAATTGACTCGCGGGCGTGGGACCCGCGTTGCCGTCGCTGCTGTGCTCGCGATCCTCGCCTCTGCGTGGCCGGCCGCGGTGCCCGCGCAGCAGGCCGAGCCGGGGGCCGCTTCGCCTGCGCCTGCGCCTGCGCCCGCCGCCGCGGCCGGGGCACGCCGGCCCGAGCTGCCGCCCGGGCCCTACGAGCAGGAGCTGGTCGCGCGCGCGAAGCGCTGGAAGGCGGAGCGCGGCAAGCCGCAGGCGGTCGTCGCGGTGCTCGGCGCGCTCAGCCTCTGGGATCGCACCGCGCCCGACGCGGTCGCCGCGTTCGTGAACGGCGCCGCCGCCGACGCCGCCGCGCACCCGCTCGCGCGCGCCGTCGCGCAGTACCTGGCCGCGCAGGCGGCGAGCTGGCAGGGCAACCGCGCGCGCGCCACCGAGCTGCGCGCGCGACTCGGCATCGTGGAGACCTGGAGCGTGATCGGGCCCTTCGGCTTCGAGGGCGGGGATCTCATCGGCACGCCCTACGGGCCCGAGGCGCAGGGGCCGGCGGCACCGGGCGCGCCCGCGGCGCGCACCATCGAGAAGGGCAAGCGCGGCGACGTGGCCTGGCGCCCGGTACCGGTCGAGTGGCTGGTGAACGGTGTGGTGCCGCTGGGCGGCATGCTGCGGCCCGACACGCAGGCCGCCGGTTATGGACTCACTTATGTATGGAGCGATCGCGCCCGCGAGGTCGCGGTGCGGGTCGGCTCGACCGGCGCCGTGAAGGTGTGGGTCGCCGGCCAGCTCGTGATCGAGCGCAAGGTGAAGACGCGCGGGATCTCGTTCGATCAGGACGCCGGCCGCGTACGCCTCGAGAGGGGCTGGAACCCGGTGCTGGTCAAGGTCGCGGTCGAGGACGGCGCGTGGGCGTTCCTGCTGCGCTTCACCGAGCTGGGCGGCGCGCCGCTGGTGCTGAAGGCGGAGCGCGCGCCACCGGCCGGCGCGAGCGCGGTGCTCGCGGTGGCTCCGCCGGCCGCGGCCACCGCCGGCCTGAAGAAGCCATCCGTGGCCCGGCCCGTCCCGGCGCCGCCGACGCTGCGCGCGCTGCTCGAGGCGCGCGCGAACGACAAGAAGGCCAGCGCCGCCGCGCGCGAGGCCGCCGGTCGTGATCTCGCGATCTACCTGGCGTGGATCATGCCCGAGGATCCCGAGACCAAGCCGATCGAGGCCGCGCTGGCCGCTGCCGGCTGGGAGCTGCCCGGCGCCGCGGCCGAGACGCTGCTCGCGGTGAGTCGGTACGCCGAGTCCGCCGACAAGCGCCGCCGCGCCGCCGAGGCGCTGGCGATGCACCCGGGCGCCAGCGCGACCCAGCGCGCCGAGGCCCGCTGGCGGCTCGGCCGCTACTACAACGAGGAAGCCGGCATCCCGCGCCGGGCGCGCGAGGAGCTCGAGGCCGCGGCGAAGCTGGATCCCGGCTTCTGGCCGGCGCGGCTCGAGCTCGCCGAGACCCTGGTCGGCCTCGGGCTGTCCGAGACCGCGCTGGTGACGGTGCGCCAGCTCGTCGCCGAGCGGCCGTTCGTGGGCGACGCGCGCCGCACCCTGGCGCGGCACGAGCTCGCCGCCGGCCGCCCCGAGGTCGCGCGCGCGCACTACGAGCGCCTGCTCGACGAGGACAAGGACGACACCTGGCTGATGGGCCGGCTCGCGGATCTCGCGCGCGACCGCGGCGACACCGCGCGCTGGACCGACTACCTGCGCGCCATCGTGAACGCGCGGCCCACGTCGGTGAGCGCGGCGCTCGCGCTCGCGGCCGTGCTGCGTGATCTCGGCGACGTGCCCGGCGCGCTCGCGGCGCTCGACGCCGCGCTGATCGTCGCGCCCGACGACGCGACGCTGCTCGAGGAGTCGGGCCGCACGCTGGTCGAGCGCGGCGGTGAGGCGCGCCGCCCCGAGGGCATCGCGCGGCTCAAGCGCGCGATCGGGCTGCGCCCGCAGAACCCCGAGCTGCGCCGCTATCTGACCAAGATCGCGCCCGCGCCCGGCGACGATCTCGAGAAGCAGTACGCGCGCAAGGTGCCCGCCCTCATCGCGCGCTACAAGGACTGGGCCGTGCACGAGCAGGCGACCACCGTGCTGCTCGATCTGAAGGTGACGCGCGTGCACGACAACGGGCTCTCCGAGGTGTTCGTACAGCGGGTCGTGCGCATCGAGGACCAGACCGGCGCCGAGCAGGAGAAGTGGCAGGCGGTGCAGTACTCGCCCGACACGCAGTCGGTCGAGGTGCGCACCGGCCGCGTCCACAAGGCCTCGGGCGAGATCGTCGAGGCCAAGCTGCAGGGCGTGCGCGAGGTCTCCGAGCCCTGGTACGGCCTCTACTACGACGTGCGCTCCGACGTGACCGGGTTCGAGCGCCTCGAGGCCGGCGACGTCGTGGAGTACTCGTACGTGCTCTCCGACACCGGGCGCCGCAACCTGTACGCCGACTACTTCGGCGACATGCACTACCTGGGCAGCACGGTGCCGCAGGCCGAGGTCGAGTACACGCTGCTGGCGCCGCCGGCGCGCGAGTTCTTCTGGCGCCTGCCCAGCCTGGCCGGCCTGAAGAAGGTCGAGGACGAGGTCGGCGGTGAGAAGCGCACCCGGCTCACCGCGAGCAAGATCGCGCGCGTGCAGCCCGACGCCGCGATGCCCGGCTGGACCGAGGTGGCGCCGTACATCCACGTCTCGACCTACAAGTCGTGGGACCAGGTGGCCAGGTGGTACTGGCGCCTGATCGAGGAGCAGCTGGTCTCGGACCAGGCGGTGCGGCAGGCCGCGCAGCAGGCGGTCAAGGGCCTCTCCGCGGAGCAGGACCGGGTGCGCGCGATCCACAACCTGGTGGTGAAGAGCACCCGCTACGTGGGCCTCGAGTTCGGCATCCACAGCTTCAAGCCCTACCGCGTGCCCACGATCTTCGAGCGCAAGTTCGGCGACTGCAAGGACAAGGCGTCGCTCATCGTCGTCATGCTGCGCGAGGTCGGCGTGCCCGCGCAGCTCATCCTCATCCGCACCCGCAAGAACGGCGACGTCGACGACAAGCCGGCGTCGCTGGCGATCTTCGATCACGCGATCGCGTACGTGCCGTCGCTCGATCTGTACCTGGACGGCACCGCCGAGTTCTCCGGCTCGCGCGAGCTGCCCTACGACGACCAGGGCGTCATGGTGCTGCGCATCGACGGCGGCGACGGCATGCTGGCGCGCACGCCGGTCCTGCCGGCCACCGAGAACGTGACCACGCGGCACACGCGCCTCGAGCTGGACGCGGCGGGCGCGGCCAAGGTCACCGAGGACGTCGAGGTGCGCGGGCAGGGCGCGCCGGCGTGGCGCCAGCACTACCAGACGCCGGGCGAGCGCCCGAGCAAGTACGAGAAGGCGTGGAACGGCTTCCTGCCGGGCGTGCAGCTCGACAAGGTCGACCTGCCCGACGTCGCCGACCTGGAGCAGCCGGTCACCTCGCACGCCGAGGGGCGCGTGCCGCAGGTGGGCACCGCGGCGGCGGGCGGCGCGCGCACGCTGCCGCCGATGGGCCGGCCGAGCGAGCTGACGCGCAGCTACGCGCGCACCTCGAAGCGGCTCCACGATCTGGTGATCGACTACCCGTGGACGCTCGTCGAGGAGATCGAGTACACGCTGCCCGCGGGCGCCAGGCTCGCCGACCAGCCGGCGCCCGCACAGGTCGACGGGCCGTTCGGCTCGGCGCGCCTGGCCATCGAGGTCAAGGACGCGGGCGGACGTCCCGTCGTCACCATCAAGGTCACCCTCAGCCTCACCACCCGCCGGGTGTCCGTGAAGGACTACCCGGCCTTCCGCGACTGGCTCGGCCGGGTCGACGGGATCCTCAACCAGCCGATCGAGATCGCGCCATGACGCTTCGCCGCCCAGCTCCGCTCCTCGGCCTCACGCTCGCGCTGGCGCTCGCCTGTGCGGCGCCGCGCCCACCCGTGGGACCGCAGGTCTCCGCCGCGCTCGCCGCCGAGCTCGAGCGCGCCGAGGCACGGCTCGCCGCGCAGCCGCGCGATCCGGGGCTGCGTCGCGACGTCGGCCTGCTCGCCTTCTTCGCCGGTGACCGGGCGCGCGCGCTGCGCGAGCTCGGCGACGTGGTCGTCCAGGCTCCCGACGACGCGCGCGCGGCCTGGGGCCTGGCGCTCGCGCTCGACGTCGGCCAGGACGATCGCGCGGTGGCGGCCTACGTGGCGCTGGCGCAGCTCGCGGCGCGCCGCGCCGACGACCCGTGGGCGGTCGCCGCGGGCGTGCTCGCGGCGCGCTGGCTCGACGATCGCGCTGTCGACGAGGGCGACGCGCCCGCCGCGCAGGCGGTGGCCGCGCTCGCCGCCGCGAAGGCGCCCGCGCTGGTCGCCGCGGCGCTCGACTCGCGCCGCTTCCGCCAGCGCGGCGAGACCGACGGCCTCTCCGCGTGGACCGACGCGCGCGGCTGCGTGACCGCGTGGCGCGAGCACGACGTCTCGATGCCGGCGCCGCACGTGGCGCTGCTCACGGGCGGGCAGCGTCCGCTCGCGATCGGCGCGGGCGCGCGCGGCGGCGAGGCCGCCCGGGGTGCGCCGCCGCCGCCCGGTGTGCGCGTCGGGCACGCCAGCGCGCCGCGCTGCCAGGCGGTGGTGCGGCCGCCGCGCTCGCGCCCGGCGCTCGTGATCCTGGAGACCTTCGTCGAGTCAGACGCCGAGCTCGAGCTCGAGCTCGAGCTGCGCGTGCTCGACACCGACGTGCTCGGGCGCGTGTGGTGGGACGGCCAGCTGGTGCTGGCGCGCGACACCGCGCACCGCTACCTGCCCGATCGTTCGCTCGCGCGGGTGAAGATCGGCGTCGGGACCTCGCGCGTCGCGGTCGAGCTGGCCGCGCTGGGCGGCCCGTTCGTCGTCGAGCTTATCGCGCGCGACCCGCGCACCGGCGCGCGCCCGAAGGGGCTGCGCTGGGCCGCCGATCCGACCGTGCGCCCGGCCGGCGCGGCGGCACCGAAGGCCGAGTTCCGCGCCGCGCCGCCGCCGCAGGTGCCGCCCGCGCCGCGCGACCTCGATCGTCTGCTCGCCGACGTGCTGC
>JBKJOI010000030.1:0-2851 GCA_046595695.1 Haliangiales bacterium
CAGGTCGACGCCGTGATCCTCACCCACTGCCACGCCGACCACGACTCGGGCGTCTTCCAGAAGGTGCTCGAGGAAGGCCGCGTCAGCCTGTACGCGACGCCGACCATCCTGGGCAGCTTCCTGCGCAAGTGGGTCGCCATCACCGGCGAGTCGGAGGAGCGGCTGCGCCGCCTGTTCGTCTACCGCCCGGTTGCGGTCGGCGGATCGTTCCGCATCCACGGCGGCGAGTTCCGTTTCTTCTACAGCCTGCACAGCATCCCCACCGTCGGCTTCGAGTGCTGGTTCGGCGGCAAGAGCCTCTGCTACTCCTCGGACACGCTCTACGATCCCCAGCGCATCGAGGAGATGCACCACACCGGCGTGCTCTCGGCCGCGCGCCGCGACGCGCTGCTCGACTTCCCCTGGCATCACTCGCTGGTGATCCACGAGGCCGGCGTGCCGCCCATCCACACGCGTGCCGCGCAGCTCGCCGAGCTGCCGCCCGCGGTCAAGCAGCGGCTGCGGCTGATCCACATCGCCGAGAGCGACCTGCCCGAGGGCCAGGGCCTGTCGCTCGCGCGCACCGGCTTCGAGCACACCATCGATCTGCCCGTCGACGAGCCGCACCACGCCGAGGCGCTCGAGGCGCTCGAGGCGCTCGACAACATCGAGCTCTTCCGCAACTTCAACGTGTCGCGCTGCCGCGAGTTCCTGACCATCGCGCGGCGCGAGATCCGCTCGCCCAGCTCGCTCATCATCGGCCAGGGCGAGCCGGGCGACCGCTTCTACATCGTGATCTCCGGCGAGGCGGTGGTGGTCAAGGACGGCGTGGTCGTGAAGACCTACCGCGGCGGCGATTTCTTCGGCGAGACCGCGCTGGTCACCGGCGAGCCGCGCTCGGCCGACGTCCGCGCGCGCACCGAGCTGGTGCTGCTCGCGGTCGACAAGTACGACTTTCTGTCGTTCCTGCGCGGCACCGATCTGGTCGCCGCGCTGGTGCGCCTGGCCAAGAATCGCGATCTACCGTCGTGGGACGTGCTGGGCGAGAACCCGGTCCTGCGCGTGCTCTCGGCGGCGCAGAAGACGCAGCTCCAGGCGCTGCTCGAGCACGTGCAGGTGCCCCAGGGCTTGGAGCTGTGGAAGCACGGCGGCGTGCCCGACGCGGTCTTCCTGCTCGACAGCGCGGTCGCCGAGTACCGCGACGGCATGGGCGCGGTGGTCGCCCTCAAGCGCGGCGCGCTCCTGGGCGACTTCGACGCGATCCTGCGGCCGTGCCTGTACGAGACCAGCGCGCATATCGTGAGCGGGGGCGAGCTCTACCGGGCGCCGGCAGCGGCGATGCGCCAGTTCCTGGAGAACAACCCCGGCGTGCAGCTGGCGCTGTCCGGGTCGCAGTTCGTCGACTAGCGCGGCGCGCGCGCGCCGCGGGCGGCGTAGCAGCACGAGCACGAAGAACGCCGCGATCGCCGGATCAGGAGCGTCGCCGGCGCGCGTCCAGCGGAGGCCGGCGCGCGTCACCGGGGACCGACGCGTCACCGGAGACCCACCCGCCTCTTCCGGCCGTGGCCGACGATACCTGACAGAAAGTTTGCCGAGCATACTCCCGCCATGAGCGACCTCGAGACCACCGCAGCCAGGGAGCGGACCCGGACCCGGTACTACGTCGCCGCGAGCCTCGACGGCTACATCGCCGACGCGCAGGGCAAGCTCGACTGGCTCTTCCAGTTCAACAACGCGGAGGGCGTGGCCGCCCACTACGAGGCCTTCATCGCCGAGGTCGGCGCGCTGGCCATGGGCGCGACGACCTACGAGTTCGTGCTCGCCGAGGGCAGCGCGTGGACGTACGCCGACCGGCCCACCTGGGTGTTCACCCATCGCCAGCTACCGGTGATCCCGGGCGGCGACATCCGCTTCACCACCGAGGACGTCGGCGTCGTGCACGAGCAACTGCGGCGCGCGGCCAAGGGCCGGCACATCTGGCTGGTCGGCGGCGGCAACCTGGCCGCGCAGTTCGCGCGCCGCGGCCTGGTCGACGAGATCCTGCTCGCGTTCGCGCCGGTCGTCCTGGGCAGCGGCGCGCCGCTCCTGCCCGCGGCCATCCCCGGCCGCCTCGAGCTCGAGGACGTGAAGCGCTTCGGGATGGGGCTGGTCGAGCTGTCGTACGACGTGCCGGGAGGCGGGCGTGACGAGCGCGCTACGTGAGCCGCGATCCGATCAGACCGCGCACTCGCCGGCGCCGGTGTTGACGACGAACTCGTTGGTGTCGCCGTTGTCGAGGAAGTCCTCGGGCGTCGCCGTGGCCTCGTCGATCTTGCTGAGCGTCGCGAGCGCGCTCTTCACCTTGTCGGGTGCGACGCGGCGGAAGAAGGTCAGCGCGGTCTCGTCGGGCTCGCGCTCGCGCTCCCACAGGTGCAGGAGCTCGATGAGCGCGTCGGGCGCGCGGCGCGCCGGCACCTTGGCGAGCTGGCGGCCGAAGGTCGCGCCGCCCTCGTCGATGCCGCCGCCCAGGTGCAGGGTGTACTCGGGCACGATCTTGCTGCCGACGCGGCGCATGCCGCCGTGGAAGCCGATCGCCGCGATGTGGTGCTGGCCGCACGAGTTGGGGCAGCCGCTGATCTTGATGGTCAGGTCCTTGGCGGCTTCCACCAGCGCGGTGGCGCCGTTGGCGTTGGCGAGCTTGGCCGACAGCCCGGTGGCCAGCTCGCGCGACGCGGTGACCGCGAGGTTGCAGCTCTCGGCGCCGGGGCACGTGGTCACGTCGCTCACGGTCTGCGCGTTGGGCTTCGCGAGCCCCAGCGCGTCGAGCGCCGCGTGCAGCGCGGGGAGCCTGTGGTGCGGCACGAAGCGCAGCACGAGGTTCTGGTCGACCGTG
>JBKJOI010000252.1:0-3909 GCA_046595695.1 Haliangiales bacterium
GGCAAGGGCCTCAATCCGCTGCTGCAGAACTACTGGATGGTCATCCATCCGCCGTCGCTCTACCTGGGCTTCGTCGGCATGACCATCCCGTTCGCGTTCTGCATCGGCGCGCTGGCCTCGGGCCGCCTCGACGACACCTGGGTGCACTCGATCCGGGTCTGGGTGATCATCTCGTGGTTCTTCCTGGGGCTCGGGCTCACGCTCGGCGGCATCTGGGCCTACGAAGAGCCCGGCTGGGGCGGCTACTGGGCCTGGGACCCGGTCGAGAACGCCGGCTTCTTGCCCTGGTTGACCGCGACCGCCTTCCTGCACTCCATCCAGATCCAGGAGCGCAAGGGCATGCTCAAGGTCTGGAACGTCGTGCTGATGGTCACGACCTTTTTCCTGACCATCTTCGGCACGTTCATGACCCGCTCGGGCATCGTGCAGTCGGTGCACGCCTTCGGCGAGGACGCCCAGCTCGCCATGCTGTTCATCCTGTTCATGGCCGCGATCCTGATCGTGTCGTTCGGCCTCATCTTGCACCGGCTGCCGGCGCTGCGCTCGCGGGCGTCCTTCGACTCGTTCATCTCGCGCGAGTTCGCCTTCCTGCTGAACAACTGGATCCTGCTCATCTCGGCGTTCTTCGTGCTGTTCGCGACCATGTTCCCGACCCTGTCGGAGTCGATCATGGGCGAGCGCATCACCGTCGGGCCGCCGTTCTTCAACAAGATCATGGTGCCCATCGGGCTCGCGCTGCTGTTCCTGATGGCGTCGGGGCCGCTCCTGGCCTGGCGCGTGACCACGACCAAGAAGCTCAAGGAGCAGTTCCTCTTCCCGCTCTCCTTCGGCGTGGTCACGACCGCGCTGGTGCTGCTCATCTTCCCGCGCGCCGCGGAGAAGTCGACCTTCATCTCCGACGCGGTGCAGCTGCCGGTGTCGCTGTTCTGCATCGGCCTGTGCGCGTTCGCCATGGGCACCATCGGGCAGGAGTTCATGCGCGCCTCGGCGGTGCGCAAGAAGCAGACCGGCGGCGGCTTCATGTCCTCGCTGGTCGGCATCGTGGTCGGCAAGCGGCGCAAGTTCGGCGGCTACATCGTGCACGCCGGTGTGGCGGTCATGTTCCTCGGCTTCGCCGGCAAGAGCTACACCATCGAGAAGGACTTCACGCTCGAGCGCCCGGGTGACAGCTTCAAGATCTCGGGCTACGAGTTCCGCTACGACGAGCTGGACATCGACGACACGCCGAACCGCACCGCGTTCGTCGCGAAGATGACGGTGCTCAAGGGCAAAGAGGTCGTGACTGTGCTCTACCCGGGGCGCAACCAGTACAAGAAGGGCGACGGCGAGACCACCACCGAGGTCGCGATCAACCGCCGCCTCGACAAGGACATCTACGTGGTGCTGAACGGCTTCGATCCGCAGACCAAGCTCGCCAACTTCAGGCTGTTCCTGAACCCGCTCATCAACTGGGTGTGGCTCGGCTTCGGCCTGCTCGGCCTCGGTACGGCCGTCGCGCTCATGAAGGAAAAGTGGGCCGAGGCGTTCAAGCCGCGCCGCCGCGTGACGACCGATGACGAATCATAGCCGGCGCGGAAGTCTTCGCGGGCTCGCGCTGCTGCTGATCCTGGTGGCGACGTCCGCGCCGGGGGCGGCGCGCGCGCAGGACGAGTCGGCGCCGCCGCACGTCGAGGCTCCCGGCGGCATGCAGGAGGTCGACGGCGCATCGCCGGTGGCGAAGCGGCTGTTCGCCGACCTCGTGTGCCTGTGCGGCGGCTGCAAGCGCGAGACGCTCTTGGCCTGCACCTGCGGCTTCGCCAAGCAGGAGCGCGAGAAGGTCCTCGGCATGCTCGCCGGCATGGACCTGACGACCGAGGCGGCGCAGGAGAAGGCGTACATCGCGGTGCGGGACGCGATCATCAAGGAGAACGGCGGCCAGCATGTGCTGACCGTGCCGATCGACGCCGGCTTCAACCGGCTGGCGTGGATCGTACCGTGGGCGGTGTTCGGCCTAGCGCTCACGCTCGTGCTGGTGGTCGGCCGGCGCTGGGTCGCGCGCGGCCGGGCGGCCAGCGCCGCGGCGCTGGCGGCGGGTGGCTCGGTGCTCGGCGGCGCCGTGGGTCGCGGCAAGCCGGACGCCGCTCAGGAAGAACGGGAAGATCGACTCGATGACGAGCTCCGTGACATCGACTGAAAAGGGCCTGGTGCCCCGCGATCCTTCGTCCGAGCCGCCCGCGGTGGGCCCGGCCGCAGGTCCACCCGCGTCGCGTCGCGGCGTCTCCGCCGACGGGCGCCAGCGCCTGGCGCTGACCGCGTTCACGGTTTTGCCCGCGCTCGGCATCGTGGCCATCATGTACGGCGGTAGCCTCACCGTGGGCGCGCTGTTCCTCGGCCTCGGCTGGGTCTCGTTCGCGCTGGCGGCGTGGCACCTCGGGCGCGCTGCGCTGGCGTTCGACGTCACGCCCGGCGCCATCGATCCCGGCGGCGACCTCGACGCCGAGCGGCGCTCCGAGCTGAACCAGGAGAAGAAGACCCTGCTCAAGGCCATCAAGGAGATCGAGTTCGATCACGCGATGGGCAAGGTCGACGACCGCGACGCCGCCGAGATCACCGCGACCTACCGGGCGCGCGCGCTCGAGATCATTCGCCTGCTCGACGAGGCCAAGGCCACCGACTACGCGGTCGTGGTCGAGAAGGAGCTGGCCAAGCGCCTGGCCAAGGCGGGCGGCCTGGCCCAGAAGGAACTCCCGGCCGCCGGGGCGCTCGCACGCGAGGTCGACACGGGCGCCAGCGCCGACACGTCGCCCGAGTGCGCGGCATGCGGCACGCGCAACGATCAGGACGCCCTCTTCTGCAAGAAGTGCGGCGCCAAGGTGAGCGCATGAGCAAGGTCCTCCTCGTGGCGCTCGCGGCGCTCGTGCTCGTACCATCCACAGCCCAGGCGCAGTCGATGCCCGACCCGCGCCAGATGTCCGGCACACCGCGGCCCGACGCCCAGGTGCCGCTGGGCGAGACCACTGTGCGGCTCGTCCATGGCGAGCTGAGCAAGAACGCGCCGGAGGGCGCGCTGGTGCACCTGGTGGCGCTCAAGGCCGACGGCAGCGCCGAGCGCTTCACCCGGCCGACCGACAAGCTCGGCCGCGCCACCTTCGACAAGCTCGCCCAGGACGGCTCGATCGCGTACTACGCGTTCGCGCTGCTCGGCGAGGACCGCCTCGAGTCGGATCTCGTGGTCCTCGACAAGATGGCCGGCGTCCGGCTCATGCTGGTCGGGCGCAAGCTCGACGCGCAGGGGCAGCCGGTTGGCGAGGTCGTCGACGACGCGGTCGGCGGCGATGACCAGCCCATGGCGCAGCCGCCCGGCGAGGTCTGGATTCTGCTGGGTGGGCCGGGCACGGGCGCGAACGCCGAGGTCCAACTGCTCGAGCTGACCGAGGGTGGGCCGGGTCGCGTGGTGCAAAAGCTGCCCGCGCAGCCCTCCGCCGACAACCAGTTCCAGGTGCGCTTCAAGGACGTGCCCGGCGGCGCCGACAAGGTCTACATCGCGCGCACCGTCGTGGCCGGCAAGCCGTTCAACACCAAGCCGTTCATGCTGCGCGCCGGCGCCGGCGTCGGCCGCACCGTGCTGGTGGTCGACCAGATCATCGTCACCGGGCACTTCGCCGCCGAGCTCGACGACGAGACCATGCGCGTGCAGGTGCAGTACCGCCTGCAGAACTTCTCGGGCGGCCCGTTCGATCCCGGGCCGGACGGCATCGTGCTGCCGCTGCCCACCGGCGCGATCGGCGGCTCGCTCGCCGACGAGAGCGGCCGCGTGAAGGTCGATCCGGGCAAGGAGATCATCTGGCGTGGCGTGCTGCCGCCGGGCGGCAACGAGGTCATCGCCGCCTTCGGGATGCCCGTGGTCGACGGCGTCTTCTCGTTCGAGAT
>JBKJOI010000395.1:0-6197 GCA_046595695.1 Haliangiales bacterium
GATTTGCGATCCTAAGGCGTTCCACTGGCAGCCACGGGGTCGCGAAACATCTCCGAATGCGAAGGCAAGTCAGCGGAACTCGATCGTTTTCCAAGATGTGATCAATCGTCAGGGATCATGGGTCGCAAGCCCTTGATATCCTGGCCCTTATGGCGGCAAGCACGCACTTCACTTTCGAGCCCGCGGGCTTGGCTTCCGCGCGGCGCGTGTTTGGCTTGCCGCGCCGCGTGCTGCTTTCGCGCGCGCCGCTGGCTCCACCCGAAAACTAGAACTCGCGTTCTAGGCCAGAAGCGAAGGCATTCCCGCTGGTTGCGACCCTAGATCCTGTCCCCCTTACGAGGGGCCGCCCCTTACGAGGGGCCGGTTTCGGGCTTGCCGGTGACGGCGAGGAAGCGTTCCTCGAGGGACGCGCCTTCCTTGATGGAGCGAGGGATGAGGCCGCGCTGCGCGAGCTGCACGACGAGCGGGCCGACCAGCTCGCCCCCGCCCGTCGGCGAGACGACGTGGATCGTGTACTCGTGGTGCGTGTCGACGCTCGCCTTGGTCACGCCGGACAGGCCGCGCAGGAAGACATCCTCTTCGGGCGTGAGCGGCCGGCCGAAATTGATGCGGACGACGCCGTCGGAGCGCGTGAGATCCGCCATGGTGCGGTTCTCGACGATGACGCCCTTGTCGAGGATGATCACGCTCTGCGCGAGCTCCTGGATCTCGGCGAGATCGTGCGACGAGATCACCATGGTGTGCGCGTGTGAGGCGCCGACGCGGACCTCGCGGATGAGCCGGCGGATCTCGGCGGCGTGCGCCGGATCGAGGCCTGCGGTCGGCTCGTCGAGGATGATCACCTCGGGCTTGCCGAGGAACGCCTGCGCGATGCCCAGGCGCTTGGTCATGCCGTGCGAGAGCGAGCGCGCGTTCTTCTTGGCGTCCTTGGTGAGGCCGACCATCGCGAGCACGCGATCGGTGTCGGCCTCGGCGTCCTGGGGCGCCATGCCCATGAGCCGCGCCATGAACACCAGCTGCTCACGCGCCGGCACGTTCGCCTGGAACTGCGCGTCCTGGGGCAGGATGCTCAGCCGGCCGCGCAGCTCGCCGACGCGACGCACGTCGACGCCCAGGACCTCGACCGAGCCCGAGGTCGCGCGCAGGAAGTTGGAGATGATGGAGAACAGCGTGGTCTTGCCGGCGCCGTTCGGACCGACGACCGCGAGCACCTGATCAGGCTGCACGTCGAAGCTGACGTCGCGCAGCGCGATCGAGCGCGGGTTGAACGCCTTGCCCAGGTTGCGGACCTTGATGGATGCGGGCTTCACAGGTCACGCCCCTCGAAGTGACGCCAGCCGAGCCAGGTGAACAGCGCGGTGAACCCGAGCAGCGCGCCGGTGGCGCCCGCCCCGTAGCCGAGCTCCGGGTGCAAGAGCCACCACTTGTAGCCGCCCGGGTGCAGGTAGTTGATGGCGTCGCCGATCGCGGGGTTGCTCTTGCCGGCGACCCAGGCGACCGCCGGGATGAAGAAGATCACCAGCAGCGCGACCGTGAGCGCCCCGAACGGCACCTCGAACGAGGCCGAGATCCACGCGCACAGCGCGGTGTACGGCAGCACCAGGAGCGCCAGGCGAACGTAGCCGCCCGCCATCCACAGGATCATGTCGCCCGCCGGGTAGATCTTGATCTTCGCCATCACGTAGAGCGTCACGATGACGAACAGCAGCAGGAACACCACCAGCGTCTGCAGGTACGCGCCGATGAGCCGGCCGATGAACAGGTTGGTGCGCTCGGTGCGCTGGACCAGGTAGCGCAGGCCCTTCGAGCCGATGTCGCCCGAGGTCTGGTTGAACGCGCCCAGGATGGCCATGGCCGGCGTGACGAAGAACAGCACCACGATGAACGCCGAGATCACCGCCGGCTTGGTCTGCGTGAGGTAGCCGATCTGCTCCGACGGCAGCGACGAGAACTTGCGCAGCAGCTCGTCACCCGCGCGGACCAGCTCCTGGGCGCCCAGGCCGCTCTTCTGCGCCATCTCGATGGAGCCGATCACCGCCTGCGCGCAGATGAGCCCGACGACCAGGCCGAGGAAGATGAAGACCAGGCCAGCGCCGCCCCGCAAGCTGTGCTTGACGTAGTGGGTGGCGATGAGTTGAACGTGCTCGCGGCGCAGCATGGACGGGCTCCCGGGCGGGCTGGTTAGTTGACGAGATCGTCCTTGAACGTGGTGTTCAGCAGGATGAGCGTGAGCACCGGGTACACGAGGCCGATCAGCGTGCCGATGCCGAACTCGACGCCGGCGGCCAGACCGACGCCGGTGCTGACCAGCGCGAGCACGCCGTAGACGGTGCCCAGGGTGCGACCGAGCATGCGCTTCTGGCCCAGGTAACCCACGCCCGAGGCGATGAGCAGACCGACCGAGACCGTGCTCATGAGGAGCGAGACGTAGAGCAGGCCGGTGCCACCCGAGGCCCTGGCGACCTCATTCGTGTCCACCTGGTCCGCCGCGCTGATGAGCGCCCACAGGGCCAGCAGCGCCAGCGCGCCGAGCCCGCCGAACACGAAGTTCAGAACCGCGAGAGCAGTCAACCCACCCGGACGCTTGCCTTCGGCCATTCTCGATCTCCTCGCTAAGTTGGAAGCAACGGTAGTACTCCGCTACCCGTGCAGCCTTCCCGCCGTCGGCAGCCCCGCCACCAGCCGCGGAGCGTGCCTGAAGAGCCGGGACGGGACAAGCGGGCTTCCCGGCCCTCGCCTTCGAACGTGCTCTAGATCACGCCGCCTTGGCGGCCCTGGGCTGGAAGCCGCGCAGATTCACGGTTACCAGCTTCGAGCAGCCCGGCTCCTCCATGGTGACGCCGTAGAGCGAGTCGGCGATCTCCATGGTGCGCTTGTTGTGCGTGATCACGATGAACTGCGAGCTGTCGGTCATGGTGCGGACGAGCTCGTTGTAGCGACCCACGTTGGCCTCGTCGAGCGGCGCGTCGACCTCGTCGAGGATGCAGAACGGCGACGGCTTGATGAGGAAGATCGAGAAGATCATCGCGACCGCGGTGAGCGCCTTCTCGCCACCCGACAGCTGCTCGACGGTGGTGTTCTTCTTGCCCGGCGGCTGGGCAAAGATCTCGACGCCGGCGTCGAGCAGATCCTCGTCGGAGCCGGTGAGCCGCAGGAAGGCGTTGCCGCCGCGGAACAGGCGCGGGAACACCTGCTGGAACTTGGCGTTCACCGCCTCGAAGGTCTCGCGGAAGAGCTTGCGCGAGGTCTTGTTGATCTTCGCGATGGCGGTCTCGAGCTGGTCGAGCGCCGACTCGAGGTCCTTCTTCTGCCCGGTCAGGAAGTCGTAGCGGCCGGCCAGCTCCTCGTACTCCTCGATCGCGGTCAGGTTGATCTCGCCCATGCGGTCGATGAGATCGCGCAGCTCGCGCAGCCGCGCCTCCTCCGACTCGCTGACCGCGGGCCGCAGGTGGTGGTCGTAGAGCTCCTTGCGCAGCTCGACGCGGTGCTTCTCGAAGATGCTCTCCTCCAGGTGGCGGCGGTTGCCGTCCAGGTTGGTGCGCTTCATCTCCAGCTTGGTGCAGTCGGCGGCGGCCTTCTCGGCGGCGATGCGGACGTCGCGCAGCGTGACCTCGTCGACCTGCAGCTCGGCCATGCGCCGCTCGTGCTCGTTCTTGCGCGCCGACAGCTCGTCGGCCGCGGCCAGGCGGTCCGAGCGCAGGGACACCAGCTCGACCGACATGCGCGTCGACTCCTCGCGCAGCAGGGTCGCGCGCGCGCCCGACTCGTCGACCATCTTCTCGAGCTTGTCGACGCGGCGGGCCAGCTCGGCCTCGTGCAGCTCGAGCCGGCCACGCTGCGCGAGCGCCGCGCGCTGCGCCGCACCCGCCTGGGCGACGATCACCTTGGCGTCGGTGACGCTGGCGGTGATGTCGTCGACGGCGCCGCGCGCCATGGTCACGCCCTCGATGAGCCCGAGCTGCTTGCGCTCGGCCTCGTCGGCGCGGCGGCGCCCCGCCTCCATGGCGACCCGGGTCTCCTCGGTCTCCCGCTCGCACTCGGCGAGCTGCCCTTGCATCTCGGCGACCTCGCGCCCGAGCTGCCCGCGCCGCTCGGCCAGGCGCTCGGCCTCGGCCTTGTAGCGCGCGTGGTCCTTCTCGGCCGACATGAAGGCGATGTCGCCCTCGTGCGCGTGCTTGCGCAGCGCGTCGAGCGCCGCGGTCACCTGCGAGAGCTCGGCCTTGCAGGCCACGTGACGCGCGGTCGCGTCGGCGAGGTCGCGGTCGAGCCCGCCGCAGATCTCCTCGAGCTCGCGGATCTCGCGCTTCTGCTGCAGCACGCCCGCGCCCGCGGTCTCGCGCGAGCCGCCGGTGACCACGCCGCGCGGATCGATCACGTCGCCGTCGAGCGTGACCATGGTGCGGCGCAGGCCGGCGTCGAGCAGCTCGAGCGCGCGCGCCAGCGATTCCACCACCAGGGCGTCGCCGAGCAGGTAGTCGGCGACCTGCGCATACTCGTCCTTCACCTGCACGAGCGACGCGATCGTGCCGCGCACGCCCGCCGCCTCGAAGACCTCGATGCCGCCGCCGCCGCCGCCGCCCGCGCCGCTGCCGCTGCTGTCGGCCGCGAACGCCATGAGCGGGATGAACGTGGAACGGCCCTCCTTGCGCTGCTTGAGGAAGTCGACCGCGTGGGCGCCGGCGTCCTTGGACTCGACCAGGATCGACCCGAGGCGGTCGCCGAGCAGCGCCTCGACGGCCGGCTCGTACTCGGCCGGCGCCTGCACCATGTCGGCGACCAGGCCGAGGATGCGCTTGTGATCGCCCTCGTCGCCGGGACGGTGCTTCATGACCGCGCGCGTACCGCGGGCGAAGCCTTCGTACTTGTTCTGGATCTCGAGCAGCGACTGCAGCCGCCCGCGGCGCCGGTGCAGCTCGGTGCGCAGCGTCTCGACCTGCGCCTCGTTGGTGCCGTTCTGCTGCTTGAGCTCGACGAGCCGCTTCTCCATGCCCTCGCGCTGGTCGGCAAGGTCCAGGCGCAGCTGGCGCAGGCCGTCCAGCTTGTTCTCGAGCTCGGCGACCTGCTGTACGAGGGGCTCGTGCCGCTCGACCGCACGCGCCTCTTCTTCGGAGACGCGCTGGAGCCGCATGTCGAGGTCGCTCGAGCGGCGCTCGAGCGAGCGCGCATTGCCCTCGGCGCGCGCGATGTCGGTCTGCGCCTTGCCGATGTCGGCGCGCGCCGAGTCGAGCTCCTGCTGCGCGTCCTGGAGCTGCCCGCGCACCAGGCGCTGCTCCTCCTCGAGGCGCGACAGCTCGCCGGTGCGCTGGCCGGCCTCGGCCTCGAGGCGGGTGGCCTCGGCGCTGACCGACTCGAGCTCGCGCTCGGCCAGCTCGCGCTCGACCCGCAGCGAGTCGATCTCGCCGCCCGCCTGCAGCACGCGGTCCTCGAGGTCCTTGGCCTCGCGGCCCTGGAACTCGACCTGGCTCTCGCCGAGCTTCACCCGGTTGTCGAGGTCGAAGACGGTCTGGGTCAGCTCGCCAATCGCGCGGTCCTCGAGCTGCGACTCGGCGCGCTCGGCCAGGATCGCGGCCTCGCGCTTCTCGTGATCGGCGGCCAGCTGCTCACGCTGCTGGCTGCGCTCGCCGAGCGTGGTCGCGACCACCGCCTCCTCGACGACGAAGCCGAGGTAGCGGTGGGACGCCGACCACAGCTCGATGTCGCGGACCTCGGCGCGGTACTTCTTGTAGCGCTCGGCCTTCTGCGCGGCGCGCCGCAGGCTGCCCAGGCGCTTGTCGATCTCGTCGACGACGTCGGAAACGCGCAGCAGGTTCTGGCGCGTCTGGTCCATCTTGCGCTCGGCGGCCTGCTTCTTCTTCTTGAACTTGGTGATGCCGGCGGCCTCCTCGATGATGAGGCGGCGGTCCTCCGGCTTGGCCGAGACGATCATGCCGACGCGGCCCTGCTCGATGATCGAGTACGCCTTGGTGCCGACGCCGGTGCCGAGGAAGAACTCGGTGATGTCGCGCAGGCGCGACGGCGTCTTGTTGATGTAGTACTCCGACGTGCCGTCGCGGAACAGGCGGCGCGAGATCGTGACCTCGCCGTAGAGCGAGTAGTCGATCGCGTTCGGGGTGTTGAGCGCATCGGCCTCGGCGACGACGACCTGGGCGCGCACGGTGGTGTCGTGCGCGGCGTCGAGCTTGGCGTCGGTCGCGGCG
>JBKJOI010000400.1:0-18349 GCA_046595695.1 Haliangiales bacterium
GCCACGCCCGCCTGCGTGCGCGGGCTGCCGCGCGAGCTGTGGGCGCACACCCACGATCCGATCGACTTCGCGGCGCTGCGCGGCAAGCGCATCGGCGTGCTGGGCGCGGGCGCCTCGGCGTTCGACAACGCCAGCGTCGCGCTCGAGCAGGGCGCCGGCGCGGTCCACCTGTTCTATCGGCGCGCCACGTTGCCCAACGTGAACCCGTACCGCTGGGCCGAGTTCGCCGGCTTCCTGCGCCACGTCGGCGATCTCGACGACGCGGCGCGCTGGCGCTTCATCCGCAAGATCCTCGAGATCGGCCAGCTGCCGCCCGCCGACACCTACGCGCGCGCGCGCAGGGCCGGCGCCTTCTCGACGCACGGGGGCTGCACCTGGGAGCGCGTCTTAGCGCTGCCCGCCGGCGGCGTACGCGTGCACACCGGCAAGGGCGCCTTCGAGCTCGATTTCCTGATCTTCGGCACCGGCTTCCAGACCGACCTGTCGCGCCGGCCCGAGCTCGCGCGCGTGCACGAGCGCATCGCGCTGTGGCGCGATCGCTACGCGCCGCCGTCCGCGCTCGCGCACGAGGATCTGGCGCGCCACCCGTACCTGGGCTCGTGCTTCGAGTTCCAGGAGAAGACGCCGGGCGCCGCGCCCTGGCTCGCCGGCCTGTTCAACTACACGTTCGGCTGCCTGCTCAGCTCGGGCTTCGGCGGCGGCAGCATCTCGGGCATGAAGTACAGCGTCCCGAAAGTTGTCTACGGCGTCACGCGCCGGCTGTTCGCCGACGACGCCGCGGCGCACTTCGCGTCGCTCGAGGGCTACCGGACCGAGGAGTTCGAGGTCATGGAGCCTGCGGAGGCCGCGCCCGCGGGGGGCGTAGCATGAGCACCGTCGTGCAGGTCATTCGCGGGCGGCGCATCGTCACCCCCGAGGGCGAGCGCGCTGCGTCGGTGCACATCGGCGCCGACGGAACGATCGTGGCGGTCGCGGCGGAAGGTGCCGCGCCCGCCGGCGTCCCGGTCGTCGACGCGGGCGACGCGGTCGTCCTGCCCGGCATCGTCGACACCCACGTGCACGTGAACGAGCCCGGCCGCACCGAGTGGGAGGGCTTCCACAGCGCGACGCAGGCCGCGGCCGCCGGCGGCATCACGTCGCTCGTCGACATGCCGCTCAACAGCATCCCGGCGACGACCACGCTCGCCGCGCTGCGCGAGAAGCAGGCGTCCACCGCCGGGCAGCTGTGGATCGACGTCGGCTTCTGGGGCGGCGTGGTGCCCGGCAACACCGGCGAGCTCGCCGGCATGAGCGCGGGCGGCGCGCTCGGCTTCAAGTGCTTCCTGGTCGAGTCGGGCGTCGCCGAGTTCGGCTTCGTTCGCGAGCGCGAGCTGCGGCCCGCGATGGTCGAGCTGGCGCGCCTCGGCTCGACGCTGCTCGTACACGCCGAGGTGCCCGGGCCGATCGAGGCCGCCGCCGCCGAGCAGGCGCGCACGCGGCCGGATCCCCGGCGCTACGCCACGTACCTCGCGTCGCGGCCGCGCGCCGCCGAGGACCAGGCCGTGCAGCTCGTCGTCGGCCTGTGCCGCGACACCGGCGCGCGCACCCACGTGGTGCACCACGCGTCGTCGGATGCGCTGCCGATCATCGCCGCGGCGCGCGCCGCCGGGCTGCCGCTGTCCGCCGAGACCTGCCCGCACTACCTGAGCTTCGCCGCCGAGGACATCCCGGACGGCGCGACCGCGTTCAAGTGCGCGCCGCCCATCCGCGAGCGCGACAACCGCGAGCTGCTCTGGCAGGCGCTGCGCGCCGGCACGCTGTCGCTGGTGGCGTCGGATCACTCGCCGTGCGCGCCGGCGCTCAAGCAGACCGAGCTGGGCGATTTCCACGCCGCGTGGGGCGGCATCTCCGGGCTGCAGCTCGCGCTCTCGGTGGTGTGGACCGAGGCGCACGCGCGCGGCTTCGCGCTGACCGACGTGGTGCGCTGGATGTGCGCGGCTCCCGCGGCGCTCGCGGGGCTCGGCGCGCGCAAGGGACGCCTGGCCGTGGGCGCCGACGCTGACTTGGTGATCTTCCGCGACGACGCCACGCAGACGGTCGCGCCCGCGCACCTCCTGCACCGACACAAGCTGACGCCCTACGCGGGCCGCACGCTGCGCGGGGTCGTCGAGAGCACCTACGTGCGCGGGCAGCGGGTGTGGCATCAGGGCGCGCTCGAGGGCGCGGCACCATCGGGGAGAACCTTGCAGCGAACCGGGGAGCAGGCATGAGCGACGCATCGGAGCAGGCATGAGCGACGTGAGCGACGCATCGCCCGGGTGGAGAGAGCTCGTCGATCTGGCCGCCGAGAGGCACGGCGGCGTTGCGCTCCTGGCCAACGACGAGTTCTTCGCCGAGAAGGAGAACCTGCTGCGCGCGCACGCCGCGGTGTGGAAGGAGCACGAGTACACCGACCGCGGCAAGTGGATGGACGGCTGGGAGACGCGCCGGCGGCGCGTGCCCGGGTACGACTGGTGCATCGTGCGGCTCGGGCTACCCGGGCGGATCCGCGGCATCGTGGTCGACACCGCGTTCTTCCGCGGCAACTTCCCGGCCGAGTGCTCGATCCAGGCGGCCCGCATCGCGGACTCGAGCGACCTCGACGCTTGCCTCGACGGACGCACCGAGTGGACCGAGATCCTGGCGCGCGCGGCGCTGCGTGGGGACGCGCAGAACGACTTCGAGATCGCCTCGGAGGCGTGCTGGACGCACCTGCGGCTGAACATCTATCCCGACGGTGGCGTGGCGCGGCTGCGGGTCCACGGCGAGGTCCTGCCCGACTGGGCGCGGCTCGCGCGGCACGGCGGGCTCGTGGATCTCGCGGCCATCGAGCACGGCGGCTGGTCGGTGGCCGCGAGCGACATGTTCTTCGGCGCGCGCCAGAACCTGATCGCGCCCGGCCGGCCGTTCAATATGTCGGATGGCTGGGAGACGCGGCGGCGGCGCGGCCCGGGCCACGACTGGAACCTGGTCAGGCTCGGCGGACCCGGCACGGTGCGAAGGCTCGAGCTCGACACCACGCACTTCCGCGGCAACGCGCCCGGGCGAATCATGGTCGAGGCGCGCGACGAGGCGGGCGCCGGCGGCGATGACGGCTGGCGCGTGCTGCTGCCGGAGGCACCGGTACAGGCGCACACGCGCCACTTCTTCGAGGACGAGCTGCGCGTGCTCGGGCCCGTGACGCAGGTGCGCCTGAACGTCTACCCGTGCGGCGGCGTGGCGCGCCTGCGTGCGTGGGCCGAGCTGGAGGTCGCGCTCGCGGGGGCGATCGCGCGGCTGAACGCGCAGCCCATCGACGATGCGGCGGCCGTGCTGCTCGGCTGCTGCGGCTCGTCGCGCTGGGCCCGGCGCCTGGCCGAGCTGCGGGTGTTCGAGGACACCGCGTCGCTGCGTCGTCAGGCCGACCGCGTGTGGTGGATGCTCGGCGAGGCCGACTGGCTGGAGGCCTTCGCCGCGCATCCGAAGATCGGCGCGCGCAAGGCCGCGGTCGACACCGGGACGCAGGCGGCGTCGTGGTCGGCAGAGGAGCAGGCGGGCGTCGCGAACGTCGACGCCGTGGTGCTCGAGCGACTGGCCGCGGCGAACCTCGCCTACGCCGAGCGTTTCGGCTTCACCTTCATCGTCTGCGCGACCGGCAAGCCTGCCGACGAGATGCTCGCGCTGTGCGAGCGCCGCCTGGTCCGTTCGCGCGAGGCCGAGCTGCGCACCGCCGCCGAGGAGCAGGCCGCAATCACGCGCCTGCGCTTGACCAAGCTCGTGGAGGAACGCTGATGGGACGCCTGACGAACGGACGCCTGATGGAGACATGCTGATGGGCATCACCACCCATGTGCTCGACACCGCCACCGGCCACCCCGCCGCCGGAGTGCCCATCGCGCTCGAACGCCGCGACGCCGCCGGCGCCTGGACGTGCGTCGGCACCGGTCACACTGACGACGACGGCCGGCTGAAGACACTCCTGCCCGACGGCGCGCCCGCCGCGCACGGCACCTACCGACTGACCTTCGACACGCGCGCCTACCTGGGCGCGCAGGCCTTCTTCCCGGAGGTCACGATCGTGTTCACCGTCAGCGACGATCGCCACCACCACGTCCCGATCTTGCTCTCGCCCTTCGGTTACTCGACCTACCGCGGCTCCTGACCCGGGGGACGGGACAGGATCTACCTGGTAGATCCTGTCCCTGGGCTACTGGGCTACGTCAGGCCGCGGCGGTTCTTCAGGATCTTCACGAAGGAGCGGCCGCGGAGCTCGGCGAGCGTGACGCCGGCGCGGAGGGCTTCGTCCTCGGTCAGGGCGCCGCAGTTGATGCCGCGGAGGAAGAAGTTGAGCAGGCCCTGCCCGGTCGCGGCGTCGTCGAAGACGTCGCCGACGAGCGTCGCCTGCGCGGCCTTCGAGACAAAGTTGGAAAGGCGCTCCGAGGCCGCGGCCAGGCCGCTCAGGAAGAAGGCGTAGGTGGCGGCGTAGCGCGTGGGCAGCTGGCCCGGGTGCAGGTCCCAGCCCTGGTAGTAGCCGCCTTCGAGGGAGTGCCGGATGTCGTCGGCGTGCAGACGCCACGCCGCGTGCACGGCGCGGCGGTTGTCGGCGACCTGCGCGGCGGAGAGCGTGCCGCCCGCCTCGGCGCGGTGCGGCGCCACCGGCATGATGTTGGTCGCGCCGTCGGAGAGCCACAGCCCGGTGCCGGCGAACGCCATCTTCATCATGTGCTTGGCGAAGTCGCACGCCGGGTGGCCCATGCGCTGGTACTGCGCAGTGATGTCGTTCGACGCGGTGAAGTCGTAGACGCCGAAGTGCGCGGCGACGCAGCGGCCGCGCGCCGCGGTGAGCATGCGCGGCAGCATGCATGCGCCGTCGACGTCGAGGATCGACTGCGTCGTCTCGATCATGAGCTCCATCTTCAGCGAGCCGGCGGCGAGGCCGAGCGCGGCCTCGAGCGCCTCGAAGGTGGTGACCAGCGTGGCGACGTGCTCGGGCGAGGTGATCTTGGGTAACGTGACCACGAAGCCAGGCGGCAGCTTGCCGCCGGTCTTGCTCACGACCGCGGTCACGAACACGTCGAGCGTGCGCAGCGCGCGCCCGCACAGCTCGCCCGAGAGCGTCTTGATGCGGATGCCGATGAACGGCGGCAGCGTGCCGGCGTCCATGCCGCGCGCGACCTCGTCGCCGGCCTGCGCCGCGTGGCCGTCTTCCTCGACGTCGGCGCGGTTGCCGTAGCCGTCCTCGAAGTCGATGCGGAAGTCCTCGACCGCCTCGCGCTCGAGCTTCTCGACGACGCGCGCGTAGACGGTGTCGGCGAGCCCGGCCTCCAGCCCGATGGCGGCGGCGAGCGTGGCCGCGTCGGGCGCGTACTGCGCGAGCGAGCGCAGCCCCAGCTCGCCGAGCTTCCTGGCGGTATCGGCCTTGAACAAGTGCGCGCCGCCGTAGACGGTGTGCACCGGCTGGCGCGAGCCGGGCTCACCCGGATAGCGCGCGGCCAGGCTGGCCTGCGTCGCGGCGAGCGCGGTGGTCAGCTCGCGGAGGGTGCTCTCGGGCAGCGAGGTCTTCGTGGTCATTGGCTCCCGAATCTAGCCGATTCGGCGCCGCGAGAGGCCGACCGCGACCAGCGCCGCCGCCGCCGCGCACGCCGCCGCCGCGAGGAACAGGGTGCGACCGCCGCCGCGCACGAACAGCTGGCCACCGCCGATCATGCCCATCAGGCTGCCCGCCGAGGCCACCGCGGTGAACAGCCCCTGCCCGGCCGCCGGCGCCTCCGCGGGCGAACGCTCGCGCGCCATGGTCGCCGCGGCCACGAACATGCAGCCGAAGGTGATGCCGTGCAGCGGCTGCAGCACCAGCAGCCAGGTCGCGTCGGTGATGAAGGCGATGAGGACCCAGCGCACCGCCGCGACGCCGAGCGCGAGCAGCAGCAGCCGCTCGGCGCCGAGCGCGAAGATGAGCGAGCCGGAGCGCCACATGAACGCGACCTCCGCGAGCACGCCCAGCGCCCAGGCGATGCCGATGTAGGTGCCGCCGTGGCCGAGCTGCTGCAGGTGCATCGAGAAGCAGCCGTCGAGCGCGCCGTTGCCGATGTAACCGAGCAGGATGACGAGCAGGAAGCGGCGGTGATCGGGCGACGCGAGCAGGCCGAGCGAGGCGCGCAGCGCGCCCGGGCGACGCTCGAGCGAGGGCGCGGGCAGGCGGAACGCACACGCCGCCGCGGCCGCCAGGCCGATCGTGGCGACCGCGACCATCGCGGTGCGCCCGGCGTGCTCGAGCAAGAGGCCGCCGATGGGCGCGGCGGCCAGGAAGCCCACCGAGCCCCAGGTGCGCAGGCGACCGAACGTGGTGCCCTCGCGCATGGCCACGTCGAACGCGCTGACGTCGGCGAGCGACGAGATGGGCGCGCGTGCCACCGCGTAGAGGAGGCCGACCGCGTAGATCGCGAGCCGCGCGCGCGGCTCGAGCAACCAGGCCGCGAACGCCGCCGCCGCCGCCAGCGACAGGATGCGCAGGATCCACACGCGCGCGCGCCGCGCGTCGGCGAGCAGGCCGACGAGCGGAGGGACGAACAACCCCATGAGCGGGTTGAGCGACATGATGAGCGCGGCCTCGTCGGCGCCGACGCCCATGCTGCGCAGGAACGGGCCGTAGTTGGGCCAGAACACGCCGATGCCCGCGAACAGGAAGAAGTAGTACGCGGAGACAGCGACGCTGGAACGCAAGCCGCGCCAGTGTAGCGCCGCGCCCGGAAAGTCGGCTCGCGCCCGGACCGGCCATGCCCTCGTCGCGTCCCCACCAGGACACTCTTCCGCACGGGGACACTCTTCGTCTTCTAACGCCTCGGCATCATTGGGCTGCTGAGAGCAAGTGCGCAATGCTCACATTTAACTGCCCAGCAGCAAGCCTGCACGAGGGCCTCAGATCGGCGATCTGAGGCCTTCCGTGGCAGTTTACGCACATACCCTGAATTCGCTCGTGATATCAGGATGTTGGAAAGCGGAGAGTGTCCCCGAGGGAGGGGGTCCCCGGAGCGCGGGGGGTCGTTGCGGGCGTTAGGGCGGCGGGGGTTGCGCCGGCGCTGGCGTAACCGTGCCGTCGGCGCGCTCGATCACGAAGACGACGCGGCGGTTCTCGGCGCGGTTCTTCTTGCTCGTATTGGGCTTGACGGGCTGGGTCTCGCCGAAGCCCTGGGCGGCCAGGCGCGCCGCGGGCACGCCGGCCTCGATCAGGTAGCGCTTGACGCTCTCGGCGCGCCGCTGCGACAGGTCCAGGTTGGACGCGTCGTCGCCGACATCGTCGGTGTGGCCCTCGACGCGGATCACGCCGACCTCGGGGTGCGCGAGGATCACCGCCGCGACGTTGTCGAGCAGCTTGAAGCTGCGCTTCTCGATGATGTCCTTGCCGGTCTTGAAGTAGACGCTGTCGATGATGGTGATGCCGCTCGACGTGATCGCGACGAGCTGCTTCCGCTTGCAGCCCGCGTTGGCGACCACGCCCGCCTCGTCGGGGCAGTTGTCCAGGCGGTCGACCACGGTGTCGCCGTCGCGATCCTTGTCGGGGCAGCCGCCGTTCTCGATGACGCCCGCCTCGATCGGGCAACGGTCGCGCTCGTCGACGAGACCGTCGTTGTCGTTGTCGAGCTCGGGGCAGCCGTCCTCGTCCTGGAAGCCGTCCTTGTCCTCGGGATCGGCGACGCAGCCGTCCTTGTGGTCGGCGATCCCGTCGGCGTCGCCGTCCTTCGCCGGGCAGCCGCGCAACTCGACGATGCCGGGGTCGTTGCGGCAGGCGTCGTCGGCGTCGAGCACCGCGTCGCGATCGTTGTCGGGCTCGGGCACGCCGTCGGTGTCCTCGAAGCCGTCGCGGTCCTCGGGGATGAGCGGCGCGCCGTCGGCGGCGTCGAGCACGCCGTCGCGGTCGTTGTCGGCCTCGGGGCAGCCGTCGAGATCCTCGTACTGATCGAGGTCCTCGGCCTCGTCGGGGCAGCGGTCGTCGTTGTCGACGAGGCCGTCCTTGTCGCGGTCACGCGGGGTCACGTGGCCGATGCGCAGGCCCACGAAGGCACGCCATTCGGGCGTGCCGAAGCCCTCGGCCAGGCCGACGCCACCGCCGACCAGCCCTTGCACCGAGTTCTGGCCGAAGGCGAGCATGGCGTCGAGCTCGAGCGCGTTCTGGTTGGCGGCGTCGAACGGTTCCTTCGCCGAGGTCGCGCCCGCGAGGCTGAGATCGATCTCCACCGGCGCGCCGCCCGCCGCGCCCTCCCAGAAGCGGTAGCCGAGGCCCAGGCGCATGGTCAGCTCGTCCTCGATCTCCTGGTTGAGGAACTGGCGGTAGTCGCGCATCCGGTAGCCGGCGTTGAGCGCCAGCCGCCAGCCGCCCGGACCGGCCGAGAGCAAGAGCTCGGGGTGCAAGAGCACGCTGGTGCCGCCACGGAAGTCGTCGCGCCCGCTGGGTAGCTCGACGCCCACCTGCAGCGCGACGCCCGACACCAGGCGCAGCTTGGGGATGAGCCGGATGTCGCCGACGCCGAACGACGACAACTCGGGCACGGCGCCCGGCGTCGCGGCGAGCTCATCGGTGTCGCTCGACTGGTAGAGCACGAGCGGCAGCTCGAGGCCGACCTGGAACCAGCCGCCCAGGCCGAGCGCGGCGACGAAGCTGCCGCCGATGCGCGTCTCGACCAGATCGCCGACCGGCTCACCGTCGCTGGTGCGGTAGATGATGAGCGGGCTGCCCTCGGCGCCGAGCCACAGGCCGACGTCCCACGACAGGCTCGGCAGCACGTCGCCCCACTCGACGTCGATCACGCCGCTGCGATCGCCGGAGAGGCGGAAGCGTTCGAGCGTGAGCTCGGTCTCGGGCGCGGCCCACGCAGGCCGTGGCACGGCGAGCAGCGTCAGCGCCAGCAGCAGGAGAACGACGCCCGCGGCGCGCCCCCGCGCCGCCCGCGCGCGAACGACGCCCGCGCCATACCCTGCCGCGAGCACCAGCAGCAGCATGCCGCCCGCGCCGCCCGCGCCCGCGCCCACGCGGCCCGCGCCGCCCGACGCGACGCTGCACCCGCCGCCCGAGGCGCCCAGGCCGTCGGTGAAACCATCGCCGTTCGCGTCCGGATCGCACACGTCGCCGCTACCGTCCATGTCCTGGTCCTCCTGGCCCGCGTTGCCTTCCTGCGGGCAGTTGTCGTTCCCATCCACCACGCCGTCGTCGTCCGCGTCGTCGTCCACGGGCGGCGCGTCGTCGGTCGGATCGTTCGGATCGGTCTCGCCGGCGCCCGCGTCGATCGCGCCGTCGTGGTTCGCGTCCTCGACACCGCGGCGACGCCGCCGTTGTGTTGCACAGGCTGCAGCCGTCGAGGATCGTCAGGTTGCCGTCGTAGCAGGCCTCACCACCGTCGAGGGAGCCGTCTCCGCACACGGGCACCGGGATCGCGTGCGCGGGAGCTGCGTGCAGCACGACCGCGAGCAGCCCGGCCACGAGCGCCGCCGACAGCTTTCGAGAATCGCCCGTACTGCGCATCGCCCGTTCTCCTTGCGACCGGGACGACCCACGCGCCCACGCCGAGGGTGCACGGGGTCCGGCGAACGGCACTTTATCACGGCGCGGCGAAGCTCGCGCGGGTGGCGGTGCGATCGCCAGGCGGCTCGGCGCTCAGCGCGCGTCGGCGCGCGTCGGCGCGCCTTGCATGCGGTGTCCGACCCGCTGCCACCCGTGGCCGCGGTCGAGCATCAGAATGGTTGGACCAGCGAGCATCGATGAACCTGACCGTACCGGAGAGCCACGAGTCAGACCTGGCGCAGCGTTACCAGCGCGTGCGCGCGTGTTCGGCGGCGCGCTGCGCGCCCCTCGCTCCCGAGGATCACGTCGCGCAGTCGATGCCGGACGCGAGCCCCGCCAAGTGGCACCTCGCGCACACCACCTGGTTCTTCGAGGAGCTGGTGCTGGCGCGGCGGCCCGGCTACCAGCCGTTCGACCCGGCGTTCGGCTACCTCTTCAACAGCTACTACGACAGCCTGGGCGAGCGGGTCGACCGCGCCGCCCGCGGGCTGCTCACGCGCCCGCGCCTCGACGTGGTCCACGCCTACCGCGAGGAGATCGATGCGCGGGTGCTGGCCGAGCTCACCGCCGGAAGCCTCGGTGCCGAGGCGCTCGCGATCGTGGCGCTCGGGCTGCAGCACGAGCAGCAGCACCAGGAGCTCGTGCTGACCGATGTGAAGCACCTGTTCGGTACCCAGCCGCTGCGGCCAGCGTACCGACCCGAGCTCGCGCGCCCACCGAGCGCGGCGCCGCCCGCGTCGCGCTGGCTCGAGTTCGGCGGCGGACTGGTCGCGATCGGCGCGGCGCCGCACGGCTTCGCCTTCGACAACGAGCGCCCGCGCCACCAGGTGCACCTGGCGCCGTTCCGCCTGGCCAGCCGGCCGGTGACCAGCGGCGAGCTGCTCGACTTCATCGAGGACGGCGGCTACCGCGACCCGCGCCTGTGGCTGAGTGATGGCTGGCAGATGGTGCGCGCGCAGCATCTCGCGGCGCCGCTCTACTGGGAGCGGAGCGATCGCGGCTACGTCACCTACGACCTCGCCGGCGTGCGCGCCGTCGATCCCCACGAGGCGGCGTGTCACCTGAGCTACTACGAGGCCGACGCGGTGGCGCGCTGGGCCGGCGCCCGGCTGCCGACCGAAGCCGAATGGGAGCTCGCCGCGGCCGACCTCGCGCCCGAGCGAGGTCACTTCGCTGACGACGATCGGCTGCATCCGCGCGCCGCAACCGCCGACGCGGACGGCGGCAACGGCGACGCCGACGGCGCGCCGCTCCAGCTCTTCGGCGACGTCTGGGAGTGGACCGCGAGCGCCTACGCGCCCTACCCCGGCTTCCGCCCGCTCGGCGGCGCGCTGGCCGAATACAACGGCAAGTTCATGTGCAGCCAGCAGGTCCTGCGCGGCGGCTCGTGCTTCACGCCGCGTGGCCACGTGCGCGCGTCCTACCGCAACTTCTTCCCGCCAGCGGCACGCTGGCAGATGAGCGGCGTCCGTCTCGCCTCGGACGCGTAGCAAGGAGCCACGTGATGACCCCCAAGTCCCAGACCGCGCCATCTCCATCGCACGTCGCCTCGCCGGCCGGGTCCGCAGCGTCCGGCTCGGCCGCGCCGCTGCACCGGCCCGAGGGCTCCCGCCGCACCGCCCGCGAGGTCCTCGCCGGGCTGCGCGCGACGCCCAAGCGCCTGCCGTGCAAGCTGTTCTACGACGCGCGCGGCGCCGAGCTGTTCGAGCGCATCTGCACGCTCGACGCCTACTACCCGACGCGCACCGAGCTAGCGCTGCTCGACCAGCACCTCGCCGAGGTCGCGTACGTGGTCGGCCCGCTCGCGCGCGTGATCGAGCCGGGCAGCGGCGCCGGCGAGAAGACGCGCCGCCTGCTCGCGGCGCTCGAGGCGCCCGCGGTCTACGTACCCATCGACGTCAGCCGCGAGCAGCTCGAGCGCACCGCGATGCGCCTGCGGGCGCGCTTCGCCGGCCTCGAGGTTCGCCCGCTGCACGCCGACTACACCACGCCGCTCGTGCTGCCGCTCACGCAGCGCGCGTGGCGCCGCACGCTGGTCTTCTTCCCCGGCTCGACCATCGGCAACTTCGAGCCCGACGAGGCGGTCGCCTTTCTGGCCCGGCTCGCCAGCGTCGCCGGCGACGACGCGCTCCTGCTCCTCGGCACCGACACGACCAGCGACAGCTCGGCGCTCCTGCGCGCCTACGACGACGAGGAGGGCGTGACCGCCGCCTTCGATCTCAACGTGCTCGCGCACCTGAACCGGGAGTACGGCGCGAGCTTCGACCTCGACGCGTTCGTGCACCGCGCGGTCTGGAACGAGGCCGCGTCGCGCATCGAGATGCACCTCGTCAGCCAGCGCGCGCAGACCGTGACCATCGCCGGCGCGAGCGTGCACTTCGACGAGGGCGAGGCCGTGGTGACCGAGCACTGCTACAAGCACTCACCCGCGGCGATCGAGGCCATCCTCGCCGAGGCCGGCTGGCGCGTGCAGGAGAGCTACGTGGGCGCGCCGTTCCCGATGACGCTGTGGCTGGGATCGTCGATGGGCGCGCCGGTCCAGCGGGTCTGACCGTCGCGCCTCACGCGATCTCGAGCCTGCGCCGGGCCGCCTGCGCCGCGGCCGTGAGCTGCGGCAGCACGCCCGCGGCGACGTAGTCGGGCATGCCGTGCTCGGCGCCGACCGTCACGAACGGCGCGGCGAGCGCGGCGACGTCGATCGGGCCGACCTCGGCGACGAGGCGCTGGAGGCGCTCGCCGCACAGGCCGCGGCCACGCGCGAGCGCGAGCGCCACGCGCGCCTCGGCGGCGCTGCCCACGCACTCGAAGGGCGTGTGCTCGGCGAGGCCGAGCAGCTCGCGGAACCAGCGATCGTTCGCGGGCAGCTCGCTCAGATCGCGGCCGCCGAACATGGCGCGCACCCGCTCGAGCGGCAGGTGCGCGCACATCTGCAGCCACACGTAGGCGCACTTCGCGCATTCGCCGCACCAGGGCTTGCGCACGTTGCACGAGTGGGTGAGCGGCGCGAGCTCGGCGTCCTGTGCGAGCAGCTCGAAGATGACCTCGTCGTGGACCGGCTGCAGCACGCTGAAGTAGCGCACGTTGGCGAGCAGCTCGCTGCGCACGTAGGCGTCGAGCAGGCGCTCGGCGTGCCAGCCCTTGCCCCACTGGTGGTTGATCTCCTCGCCGGTCGCGGTCCAGACCAGGTTGCCCGCGTTGGCACTGCGCTCGTGGGCCACGACCAGGCCGCGGTAGCCGCGCGCGAGCGCCAGTGGCAGCGCCGCGAACACCGACGCGGGCGTCTCGGCGGCGAGCAGCGAGCGCACGCCCAGCGACGGGCGCAGCCGCGCCACCGGCGCGTCGAGGAAGTCGTCGATCACCCATTGCCGCTCGGCGCGCACGCGCGCGCTCGCCGCGCCCAGCCGATCGATCAGCGCGTGCTGCGGCTCGGCCGCGCCGTAGATCGAGTGCGAGTAGCCGAGCGTCGCGAACGGCAGCCCGGCCCGCTCGAGCAGCTTGAGCGCGACCAGGCTGTCCTTGCCGCCGCCGCAGAAGGCGAGCAGCGGCGCGGGCCCCTCCGGCACGCGGCCGGGCCGGGGCGGCGCGGCGGGCGTGGGCACGTCGACGAACACCGGACCCTCGTAGGCGGGCAGGTCGTGCTGCCAGCGCCACTGCGCCCACACATGCTTGAACACGGTGCGCCACAGCGCGACCAGGCGCGGCGTGGCGTGACGCGCGAAGCGGCCCAGCTCGATGGCGTCGGGGCGCAGGCTCGCCACCGCGTTCAGCTGGAACAGCGCCATGTGCAGCCCCAGCCGATCGAGCAGCTCGTCACCGTGCGTGCGCGCGAGCTCGACCAGATCGACGTCCTGGTACCAGACGGTGACGTGGAAGCGCAGATCGTCGATCGCGCAGGTCACTACCAGGCACTCGGGGGCCCGGTGCAGCTCGATCAGCCGCAGGATCCGCAACGAGCGCCCGCTCAGCCGCCCGGCCGATCCTCGCGCTCGTGCGCGTGGTCGATGGCGTGGCGCAGCTTCTCGTCCAGCTTGCCGTAGGTGAGCACAACCTTCTGGTGGTGCACCGCGTCGACCTGGTCGAGCGGCACCGTGAAGTCGCCCGCCCCCTCGACGTTGACGAGGAGCTCGGGCCGGCCGCCGGGTGCGACCTCGCGCACGGCGCCGAAAGGATCGGCCCCGTCCGACACGTAGAGCTGGAAACCGATCTCGATGAGCGGGAGCTTGCGGTGTGCGGTCATGTGCAGGACGCTAGCGCGTGATGGAGCTTCTCGCCAACGTCGACGTGGATGACCTGGAGGCGGGTATCGCCTTCTACAGCCAGGGGCTGGGGCTGCGTCCGGGCCGGCGTTTCGGGGCGGGCGGGATCGAGCTGCTGGGCGCGTCGTCCGCGATCTTCCTGCTGGTGAAGGCGCGCGGCAGCGTGCCCTTCCCGGGCGCTCCCGACGCGCGCCGCTACGGCCGGCACTGGACGCCGGTGCACCTCGACTTCGTCGTCGACGACGTCGAGGCCGCGGTGGCACGCGCGGTCGCGGCGGGCGCGCGGCTCGAAGGCGAGATCGACACCGCGGTCTGGGGTCGCATGGCCAACCTGGCCGATCCGTTCGGGCATGGCTTCTGCCTGCTGCAGTTCCTCGGCCGCGGCTACGACGAGATCGCGGAGGTGCCGCGCACGGCTGAGGCCGCGCCGGCGGGTGACCGGATGCGTACGTGACCGGGATGCGTGATCCTTGACGGCGCGAGCCGCCGACCTAGGTTGGTGACGATGCGTCGCCGTCCGATCACGTCGTCGGTCGTCGGTTCGGTGGGCTACGACCGCGACTCGCAGACCCTGGAGGTCGAGTTCACCACGGGCCGGGTCTACCGCTACCTCGAAGTGCCCGAGCTCCTCTACCGGCGGCTCTTGCGCGCGCACTCGGCGGGTGAATTCTTCAACGCCGAGATCCGCGATCACTTCCCCGCGGAGCGCGCGTAGTCACTTCCCCGCCGAGCGCGCGTGGCGTCCGGGCGCGGGCGGCGCGAGCACGATCGGCGCCACCGCCAGCTGCTGGCGAACTTCGGCCAGCTCGTCGGTGGTGCTCGACCAGATGACGTCGACGACGCGGGCGCGATCGGCGCCCGCGGCCTCGAGGCGACGCACGCAGGTGGGCAGGTCGGCCACCAGCAGCGCCGCGCGCGCCGCGGTCAGCTCGGTCGCGGCCAGCCAGCCGCGCGCCGCCGCGGCGGCCGCGACTCCGCGCTCGCGCAGCCGGTGTCCGATCGTCGCGACCTGATCCAGGGCCACAGCAGAAAGTGTCTGCCGCAGGAGGTCCAGGGTCGCGGAGAGGCCCGGCCCAACAGCCTCGCCGGCGGCGAGCGCGATGGCGGCTTCGATGACGCGGGCGAGGGAGTCGGCGTCTGTCACCAGCACGCGCGCGAAGCGCTCCGGCCGCAGGTGCGCGAAGGCGAGCGCTATATCCACGGCCGCGTCGGCGTCGCTGGACGCCTCGAGCAGCGGCGCGCCGAGGAGCACCTCGGCGACCAGGTGATCGCCGATCACGCGCGGCCGGAAGGTCACCGGCGTGGCGAGATCGGGCCGCGGGTACGACGACGGTAGCGGCAGCCCGAAGGCAGCGACCACGCGCGCCATGGCCCGCGCGCACGCGCGCGAATCGGTCGGCGGGATGGCGCCCTTGCGGAACGGTGCCGGCCGGCGCGCGCGCGCCTGCGCCGCGGCGAGCGCGGGCGTGACCGAAGCGAACAGCAGGTCGAGCAGGCGATCCTCGTCGGGGTGACGCAGGCGGCCCCACAGCTCGGCGTCGAGGCTGCGCTCGAGCGGCACCGGCTTCTCGGGCGGCACGGGCGCCCCGGTGAGCGCGGCCGCGGCGCACGCGCAGGCCGCGGCGCGCTCGAAGCGCCAGGTCTCGCGGTAGAGCCGCTCGAGGACGACGTAGGCGTCGGCGCGACCCTTGTCGACGCGCAGCAGCTTGTGGTGCGCGGCGATGGCACGCTCGTGTCCGTCGGGGCCGGTCTCGAGGCAGAGCGCGGCCAGGCGCGCGCGGCGCGCGGTGATCGCGGCGTTCGCGTCCGGCTCGCCGCCGAGCTCGACCGCGACCTCGAGCGCGGTGATGCCGCTCGCGCGGTCGCCGAGGTGATCGAGGCACAGCTCGGCCACCGACGACCACAGACGCAGGCGCTCCGGGTTGCGGCCATCGTTCGACTCGGCGCCCAGGTGGCCGAGGCAGCCCATGTGGAACGCGAGCAGCCCGGGTAGATCGGCGCGTGCGCGCAGGATCTCCTCGATCGCGAGGGTGGCTCGCTCGAGATCGGGATCGTCGGCGAGCGCGGCCTCGAAGTGGCGGAACGCGTCGGCCTCGCGGCCGAGCGTCTCGCGGCAGATCGCGCCGGCGGCGTGACGGTAGCGACCGCGTGTCGCCGGCGAGGCCTCGACCTCGATCAGGCGGCCGAGCACCGCGAGCGCGGCGTCCCAGGCCTTCTCCGCCTCGCAGGCGTCGAGCAGGCTGTGGAGAACCTTGTGATCTGTGGGCAACAGCTCCACGCCATCGAGGTGCGCGAGCGCGCCGGGCGCGAAACCGTCGAGCGCGACCAGCGCGAGGTGCGCGGGGCGGTGGTACGGATCGAGCGCGGACGCCGCCTCGAGGTGTGTGCGCGCGCATTCGGCGCGACCAGCGGCGAGCGCGATCAGGCCGAGCTGGCACTGGACCTCGATGCCGTCCTCGAAGGAAAGGTCGGAATCGATCGCGAGATCGGCGAGCGCCGCGGCGCTGTGGGCGTGACGCACCGTGAGCGACGCGGCGTTGCCGGCGCGCGCCAGCCGAACCAGGCGACTCTGGCGGACGAGCGCGTGCGTGGCGTCGTGGGCGAGCCGCTCGAGCAGCGGCAGCAGCTCGGCGTGGCGGCGCTCGCTCCACAGCAGGTCCGCGGCGCGCTCGCGCGCGTCGTGCTGCTCGGGATCGAGCTCCACCGCGACCAGGTAGCTCTGGATCGCGGCGGCCGCGTCGTCGGCATCCTCGTGGACGCGGCCGAGCTCGCTCAGCGCCGCGGCGCGCTCGCCGGCGTCGACGGCGCGGTCGATGGCTTGCTTGGCCAGCTCGGTGGCGGCCGGGTGCCGTCGCTCGAGGCGGCGGATGCGCGCGAGCGCGAGCAGCGTGCGCGCGTCGCTCACGCCCGAGGCGATCGCGCGCTCGAGCATGGCGCCGGCGCGATCGCTGTCGAGTGTCTCGTTGCGCGCACACAGCCGGGCGAGCGCTCGGCGCGCGGGCCGCGGATCGGCGAGGTCACGCTCCGCCTTCTCCCAGAACTCCATGGCGCGCGTGTCGTCGTGCAACTCGCGCTCCTGGATCTCGGCGAGCTGCAGGTAGAGCTCGGCGCGTACCGCGGGCGAGCGCGTCGCGGCCGCGTGCCGCGTCATCACGTCCATGGCGGGACGCAGCCGGCCGCTCGCGCGGTACGAGCGGGCCAGGGTGTGAAAGTTGTCATCGTCGGCGGCATCGTAGGCGACGAGCCACTCGAGGCACTCCTCGGCCTCGCCGGTGGCGCCGAGCCGCTCGATCCACAGCGCGGCCATGCGCCGGTAGAGCGTGGCGCGCTCGCCGACGTCGGCGACCTGGCCGACCTGCGCGGTGAGCACGTCGAGCTGATCGCGCACGCGGCTGTCCTCGTCGTAGAGGCGATCGAGCGCGCGCAGCGTGTCGAGGTCGCCAGGCGTGGCGGCGCGCAGCTCCTCGTAGTGCAGGATGGCGCCGGCGCGGTCGCCGGTGCGCAGGCACAGCGCGGCGAGCTCGCGACGGAGCGGCTGCTGCTCGTCCTCGCCGGCGCGCTCGAGGCGTTCGCCCAGGAAGCGCACCAGCTCGGCGCTCTCGCCGCGGCGGCGCAGCGCGGCCTCGAGCGCGCGGCGCGCGTCGTCGCACGAGGCGTCGGCGGCGAGCGCGTCGCGGTAGGCGTCGCTCGCGGCGAGCACGTCGCCGAGGCGTTCGTACGCGGCGGCGCGCTCCAGGTGGCGGCGCGCTGCCGCGGCGGGCGACTCGCGCTGCGCGAGCACGGCGAGCGCCTCGGCCAGCTCGAGCCAGCGTTCGAGGTCGCGCAGGAGCCGCAGGCGGCGCTCGGTCGCTTCGCGGTGATCCGGGTCGGAGCCGAGCGCGGCCGCGAACGCGGCGAGCGCGTCGTCGGCGGCGCCGAGGCGTTCGGCGCGGAGGCTGCCGAGCCGGGTCCAGGCATCGGCGCGATCGCCGGCGGGCAGGTGAGGGAGCGTCGCCTCGATCTCGCTGGCCAGCTCGGCGAAGCGGCCGGTGAGGCCGGCGAGCCGTTCGAGCTCCCACCACGCGTCCTTCGCGGGGGTCTCGCGGTAGGCCTCGAGCAGCGCAGTGAGCGCGCGATCCGGGTCGCCGAGCTCACGCTCGAAGACGCACGCGACCTCCTCGAGCAGCTCCCGGCGCCTGCGCGCGTCGGGCTCCTCGGCCACCCGCGCCAGGTACCGCTCGATGCGCGCGACGGTTTCCCCGGTGCGCACGAACGCGGCCTCGATGGCCCGCTCGGCGAGGCCACCGAGCCTCGCCACGAACGCGTCGAGCTCCGGCGCCAGCGTGCGCCACCTGGCGCTCACATCGATGCGACTCTCCTCCGATGATTCCACGGGCCGACGAGTTGCGAATCGCGTGCCCAGCCTTCCCGCCGCGCCCTATTTCCTCCCTAACGCTTCAGGATCACAACCGAACTTCGCATCATCCGACGCACTCCCGTCCCCCTCGCCCGCCCCCGAATCGAGGCACCGCCCCCCACTTTGCTGCGTGCTTCCCCCAGCCAC
>JBKJOI010000425.1:0-5858 GCA_046595695.1 Haliangiales bacterium
GCGGCGTACCACCGACGAGCCTGGCCGAGTTCACCCTGAACGGCTTCGGCAACACCGACTACTACGACGTGAGCCTGGTCGACGGCTACGACTTCCCGATCTCGATCGCGCCCTCGCCGGCCACGACCGTGCCGGGAAATCCCTACCAGTGCGGCACGCCCACCTGCACCTCCGACCTGCTCGCCACCTGCCCGGCAGCGCTGCAGAAGAAGAATGCCAGTGGCCAGGTCATCGCCTGCAAGAGCGCCTGTGAGGCCTTCAATACCGACCAGTATTGCTGCCGCGGCGCCTTCAACACGCCGCAGACCTGCAAGTCGTCGACCTGGCCGGTCAACTACCCGGCCTTCTTCAAGAACGCGTGTCCCACCCAGTACAGCTATGCCTACGACGACACCTCCAGCACCTTCACGTGCAATAACCCCGCGCCCAACTACACGATCACGTTCTGCCCGGCGGGCGGCGGTGGGCCGCCCACGGGTGGGCTCTCGCCGTCGGCGTGGTACCAGATCATCAACCAGAGCAGCACCAAGTGCGTCGACGACACCGGCTGGCAGACTGCCAATGGCACGCCCGTGCAGCAGTACGGCTGCGGCAACGTGCAGGCCAACCAGCAATGGCAGGTGCTGCCCACCGACAATGGCTTCGTGCGCATCGTCAGCCGCAACGCGTCGTGGCTCGCCCTCGACGTCACCGGGGGCACGAGCGCGACCGGCTCGGGCGTGAAGGTCCAGCTCTGGGGCTACGGCGGCGGCGCCAACCAGCAGTGGCTGCCGGTCGCGCTCGGCAACGGCTACTACAAGCTGGTCGCGCGCCACAGCGGCAAGTGCCTCGACGTGCCCAGCTCGTCGAACCAGAACGGCACGATCCTGCAGCAGTGGGAGTGCAACGGCACGGCCGCGCAGTCCTTCCTGTTCGCCCAGCAGCCCTGAGCCGGCCCGCGCGCCCGGCGGCGGTACGCAGTTGTCGCTCCGTCACGGTGGGTCCACCCGCGGCAAAAGGCGCTGGACATCGGTCACATGGCCAGGCCGGCGGAACGCGCATTCGCTACCGCCCGTGTCACTGTGGCGATCATGCACCGCCGTGGCAGAGCCCTCTCGATCCTCGTCGTGCTCGCAGCGGCCAGCGCGGTGTCCTGTGTGCGCCCGGTACCCGAGGCCGGGGCTCTGCCGCAAGACTTCACCGCGGTCTATGGCAGGGGCGTCGATATCCATCCCGCGGGTCGGCCATATCTCGAGGTCGTCGAGGACTGCGAGCGCTACGGCCTCGAGGCGTGCTTCGAGGTGTCCGCGCGCATCGACGCGGAGGGGCAGACCGGGGAGCGCCACCAGCGCATCGGCCGCTACTATGACGGCTGCGAGAACAGGCACTTTGCCGCTGACTGCTACCGCCTGGGCGCGATGCAGCAGAACGAGCGCGACCTGTTCGTGCCCATGGTGAATGCCTGCACGAGCGGCCTCCCTCAGGCCTGCTTCGCGCTGGGAGTGCTCTTCTTCAACTCGGGTGGACACACGACCGCCTTCGCGGCGTTCCGCCGGGCGTGCAACGACAAGTACGCACCCAGCTGCCTGTGGGCCGGGCAGATGCTCGAGGCCGACACCAGCCAGATCCACGATCCCAAGCAGGCGGCAGCGTTCTTCACGAAGGGATGCAACCTGGGGCTCGCGGCGTGCTGCGTCGCCTACCGCGATCTCACCTGCTCGCGCGGCTGGACCACCGAGGGCTGCGCGGCTCCGTAGTTCGGGTCACGGGGCGGGCGTGGCCGCCGGGCGGAGGACGGCCAGCACCGAGTCCTTCGAATCGAGGTACTTCTTGGCCGCCGCCTTGACGTTGGCGAGCGTGATCCGATCGAGCACCGGCTTCACGTCGGGGATCTCGCGCGGGTCGTCGCCGTAGCGCCACGCGTCGGCGAGCTCGTACAGCCAGAAGCGGTTCTCGCGGACATCGGTCTCCTGCCGGCGCAGGATCTGCTCCTTGACCTTGGTCAGGTACAGCTCGCCGAGACCGTCCTTCTGCACCGCGGCGACGGTCGCCACGACCGCGTCGCGCAGCCTGAAGACGTTGGCGGGATCGCAGCCGAAGAAGATGCCGAGCTCGCGCTCCTGGCGCGGCCGCCGGCTGACCGCCGCCCAGACCTGCACGCCATAGACGCCGCTCATGTCCTCGCGCATCACCTCGCGCAGGCGGATCTCGAGCAGCATCTCCAGGATGTGCAGGTCGCGCGCGACCTCCTTGCTCCACGGCTGCTTGGCGAAGCGCGAGTAGTAGACGAAGCTCTTCGGCTCGCTGCCCTGGTTCACGTCGAGCGTCTTGTGGCCCTTGGGCCGGTGTACGCCCACGTCCTTCCACTGCTCCTTGCGACCCTTCGAGGGCAGGCTGGCCAGGTAGGTCTCCACCAGCGGCTGGAGCGTGGCGAGCTCGACGTTGCCGACGATGACGAAGGTGAAGTCGCCGGCGTCGCCGAAACGATCGCGGTAGATGGCCAGCGCCTTGTCGAGCTCGACCTTGTCGATGACCTCGGGCGTGACCGGCGCGCGCCGCTTGTGGTGCTGGCTGACGAACGCGTTCATGTCCTCGAAGAACGCGCTCTCGGGCATGAGCCGGCGGTTGGCGGCGTAGTCGCGCTGGCGGATCTTCCACGCCGCGAAGGCGGGCTCGTCGCGGCGCGGCGCGGTGAAGCGCAGGTTGACCAGCTGCAGCATGATCTCGAGGTCGTCGGGCGACGAGTTGCCGCTCACGCCCTCCTCGAGCTCGCCGATCCAGGCGCTGGCGCGCGCGATGCGCCCCGACAGCGCCTTCTCGAGCGCCACCGGATCGAGGGTGCCGACGCCGCCGTCGTTGATGACGCTGGCGGCAAAGCGCGCCGAGTCGAAGTCCTTCGTGGGCACGAGCGACGTGCCGCCGGGCGAAAAGCCGTTCAGCTGCACCTCGTCGTTCTTGAAGTCGGTCGGCTTGATCACGACCCGGGCGCCGTTGGAGAGCGTCCACTCGGTCACGCCGATCTCGGGGATGGTGCGGGTGCCGGTGACCTTGCCGGGCGCTGGCTTCTCCACCATGAGCGACGCGGGCGGCGGCGTGTCGTTCCAGGGCTCGACGGTCTCCTTCGCCACGCTGGCCACGATCGCGAGCACCTTGGTCTGGTCGGGTAGCGGCGACTTGGCCGGGCCGCTGATGAGGATGGCGCGGCCCTTCTGCCCGGTGGCACGGGCCAGTTGGTTCTCCTCGGCGAGGGTGATGCCGGGCAAGAGCTCCTTGACGACGGCGAGCTCGGCCGCACGGCCGGCCATCATCTCGCCGGTGAAGAAGTTGCGCGTGATCTCGTCGGCGTACTCACGAGCCTCGAGCTTGTCGAGCTCGCGCGCACCGGTCTCGTAGGCGCGCAGGGTGTCCTTCTTTGCGCGCTCGAGCTCGCTGGCGGAGAAGCCGTGGCGTTCGACGCGCAGGACCTCGCGGAAGAGCCCGGCGAGCGCGTCGTCGGCGCGGCCGGCCTGCGCCGAGGCGAACCGGACGAACGCGTCGCCGGTGCGGCCGAGCTCGTTGCCGCCCGAGAAGGCGCTCATGAACGGTCCGCCCGGGGTGCGCGAGATCTGCTCGAGGCGCTGGCCGAGCATCTGGTGGTAGAGGTTCTCGACCAGGATGCGGCGGTAGTCGCCCACGGTGCGCTCGGGCCGGTGCTCGAGTTTGTCGTAGATCGCGATCTGCGTGAACGGCATCTCCGGGTCGGTCTCGATCGAGACCAGGAGCTCGTGATCGTGCGGGATGGCCGCCAGGGCGCGGGGGCGGGGCGTGGCGGGCCCGCGCAGGTCGCCGAACTTGCTCTTGATGGCCGCCTCGATCTCGTCGGGCTGGAAATCGCCGACCGCGATCACCGCCATCAGATCGGGCCGGTACCAGTCCTTGTAGTAGCGGACGAACGCCTCGCGCGGCGCCTTGGTGATGATCTCGGGCAGACCGATGGGAAGGCGTTGCGCGTAGCGCGAGTCGTGGAACAGGATCTTGGCCTGCTTGTCGAAGAGTCGCATCCACGCGCCGCGGCCGAGCCGCCACTCCTCGAGCACCACGCCGCGCTCCTTCTCGACCTCTTCCGGGTCGAAGCTGATGTCGCCGGCCCAGTCGCGCAGCACGTCGAAGCCGGTGGCGACCAGCTTCTTGTCGTCGGTGGGCACGGTCAACTGGTAAACGGTCTCGTCGAAGGACGTGTAGGCATTGAGGTCGGCGCCGAAGCTCATGCCGGCCTTCTCCATGTAATCGATGATGGCCTGCTTGGGAAAACGCTTCGTGCCATTGAAGGCCATGTGCTCGACCAGGTGCGCGAGCCCACGCTGGTCATCGTCCTCCTGCGTCGAGCCGGCGTTCACGGCCAGCCACAGCTGCGCGCGCGCCCGGGGCTGCTGGTGCTGCAGGATGTAGTAGGTGAGCCCGTTGGCGAGCTTGCCGGTGCGAATGCGCTTGTCGAGCGTGAGCTCGCGATCCAGCGGACCGTCGGGCGAAGGCGTCGCCGCTGGCGCGACGATGTTTGGGGCCGGCGCGGGCGTGGACGGCGGGGGCAGCGCCGCCGAGCCGCATGCGACCAGCGCTAGGGTGACGAGGGCCGAGAGGCGGGAGCGGAGGTTCATGGCTGCATGGAACCATGTTCCCCGGCCGCGTATTCGCTTCTGCTTCGCCGCGAGGGCGATAGGGTGACGGTGCTCACGATCGCGAACCGGACCCTTGCGGGCGGGAACGACTTCGCACGGGTCGTGCGTTGACTCCCGTGGCGCTCGAGCAACGCGCCGGAGACCTCGATGCAAGACACCTCGCAACGTCACGCGGCCTCGTTCTTCCTGGCCCTCTCGGTGCTCGTCTGCGCCGCGACCCTCGCGCTCGGCTTCGCGTTGCAGTGGCGCGAGATCGCGCCGCTCGGCTTCGCGCTGGCCGCGCTCCTCGCGGTCGCGGGCATGCTCGGCGGCATCATCACGGCGGTGACCCTGTGGCGTGCCCGACAGCGCGCCGCTTGGGCGATGTTCTCGACCTTGCTGGCGGTGGCGGCCAATGGCGCGATGGTGCTTGTCGGCGCGATCACCGCGCTGCTGTCGACCATGACGTTCACGCGCGGCCGGCAGATCCGGCGCCTCGGGCGCGTGCTCCTGCCCCCGGTGTCGCCGCAGGGAACCTGGACCACCGTCACGTACGCGCCGCTCGAGGTGCCGGCCGACCCGGCGCTGCGTGCCGAGCTCGCCGCGCAGTGGCGCGAGAACGGGCGCACCGAGCACGCGTCGGTGGCGGCGTTCGCGCGCCTCACCCTCGAGCTGATGGCGCTCGGCGCGCCGCCCGAGCTGATCGCGGCCGCGAATCGCGACGCGCTCGACGAGATCCGCCACGCCGAGCTCTGCTTCTCGCTGGCGCGCGCGCTCGACGGGAAGACCGCGAGCCCCGCGGACTTCCCCGCCGCGGCCCGTGGCTGGTGGCGCCCCGGCGGCCGCCGCGTCGCGCTCGCGCAGCTCGCCGTGGATTCGCTGATCGACGGAGCGCTGCACGAAGGGCTCTCGGCGCGCATCATCGCGCGCCTGGCCCGGCGCTGCGACTCGGCCGCGATCCGCGACGTGCTCAAGGAGCTCGCCGCGGACGAGGGCCGACACGCCGCGCACGGCTGGGACGTGGTCCGCTGGTGCGTCGACGAGGGCGGTGCCCCGGTGCGCGACGCGCTGCTCGGCGCGCTCCGCGTGCTGCCCCGGACCATGCAGTCAGCGCTGCCGGAGGCGGCCCGCGCGGGCGCGTGGGAGCGTCACGGGATCCACGGGCACCCGCTCGAGGCCGAGGAGTACGCGCGCGCGCGCGCCGAGGTGATCCGCCGTGTGCAGGCGCTGGTCGAGCAGCCGCAC
>JBKJOI010000439.1:0-15510 GCA_046595695.1 Haliangiales bacterium
CAGGCGAAGTCCGACTCGTCCTCGCTGATGTCGAGCAGCTCCTTCCAGCTCTCGAACATGCGCTTGCGCAGGAGGCTCCGCTCGGTGAACGGAATGGCCGGATCGACGTAGGTGATGCCGCGCTGCGCGAAGAAGTCGATCTCCTTGGTGAACGCCGCCTTCATGACCTCGGGCGCGCCGGCCACGATCGGGCACGACGTGGTGTCCATGAGGTGCTCGAGCTCGGAGCCGACGTGCGTGATGCACGGGAAGAAGATGTAGTTGAGCTTCTTCTCTTCCGTGTGGTGGTGGAACAGCAGGTTGTGGACGTGCGCCTGCGCGACCTTGGACGGGTAGCACGGGTCGATCGAGCCGTACTTGCCGCCCTCGACCCACATCTCCTCCGACGTGTAGTCGGAGAACACCACGTTCTGCCGCTGGATGCCGACGGCCTCCAGGTAGGTGCGCCAGAACGGCGCCGTGGTCCAGATGTTGAGCACCTTGGGGATGCCGACGCGGATGCTCCGGCGCGCCTTGGCCGCCGCCTCCGACGAGCGGATGAAGCCGCGCCGGTAGGGCGTCTTGGTGATCTTGCCGGTCCACGTCTTGTCGACGCGGATGTCCTCGATCTCGGCGCCATCGGCCGGCATCGGCTCGGTGTCGTAGAAGTGCGCGTACAGCTTCTTGGCCTCGTAGTCGACGAGGTTGGGAAACTTCTTCATCAGCTGCTTGCGGTCCTTGGTCAAGGACAGCATCGCCTCTTCGGACTCGACCGTGCCCTTCTCGCAGGAGAACCCGGAGATGTAGCGCGCGGTGTCACCGTCGGGCGTCTTGGTGTCGATGAAGGTACGCGCGCAGTTGTTCGGGCAGAAGTGGCAGCGCGTGTCCTCGTCGTTCTTGCTGGTGTACTCGAGGTTGATCGCCGCGTTCATGCCGATGAAGGTGCTGGTGCCGCGGCGGTTGACCACGCGCAGCGTCTCCATGGCGGCGCCGATCGCGCCGGCCTCGCCGGTGTGCGGGTGCACGTAGACGTCGGCGTCGGGGACGCGCTCCTTGATGTAGTCGACCTGAGCCTTGACGGCCGCGAGGTTATACTGCGTGCCGCCCTGGATCACGAACTTGCGGCCGAGCGCGGCCATGCGCGGGATCTGCACGACGTACTGCCAGATGTTCTTGGGCAGCACCTGCGCGAGCCCGGCGAGCAGCTCTTCCTTGGAGTAGCCCTCCTTCTGGAAGTTCACCCGATCCGAGTCGAGGAAGACCGCACAGCCGTAGCTGAACTTGGGCGAGAGCTCGGCCTTGAAGGCGTTCTCGGCGTACTCGGTGACCTTGAGGCCGAACTGGTCGGCCATGGCCTGCAGCAGCATGCCGTTACCGGCCGAGCACTGGTTCGACAGGCGGAAGTTCTTGATGTCGCCGTTCTGCATGAACAGGACCTTGATGTCCTGCCCGCCGATGTCGCAGATCACGTCGACGTCGCCGAAGAAGTGCACGGCCGACATCATGTGCGCGATGGTCTCGACGACGTTGACATCGGATTTCACTGCGGCCTGCAGCACGTCGGCGGCGTAGCCCGTGGCGCCGAAGCCCTTGACCACCAGCGTCGCGCCGCACTCGACCTCGATGTAGTCGCGCAGGCCGGCGAGGATCTCCTTGGTGTCCTGGATCGGGTTGCCCTTGGAGAGCTGGTAGTGCTTCTTGATGATCGCGCCGTCCAGGCCGATGAGCACGGCCTTCGATGACGTGGAGCCACCGTCCAGACCGATGACGCCCTCGACGACCGAGCCGCGCTCGATGGGCGGCGGGGTCCACTTGGGGATCGCGTACTTCTCGGCGAAGACGGCGATCTCGCTCTGCTTCTTGACCAGCGGCGGCCCGGCCGCCTCGCCCAGCTTGGACTTGCGGCCGTTGGTGATGAACTCGACCAGACCGGCGAGGCCGGTGTAGTTGCCGACGCCGGCTGGCTCGAACAGGCCATAGAGCACCGCGCCGAACGCGGCGTACAGGTGCGAGTTCTCCGGCGTGATGATGAGCTCTTCGATCGGGATGGTCTTGTCGTACGCGTAGCCGCGGTCGTCCCAGGTCTGCGGGATGCGCTGGCGCCAGCAGGCCTTGAGGAACGGCAGGTAGGTGTTGGGCCCGCCGAGCAGCAGCACCTTGGCGCGCAGGGTGTTGCCGCGCGTGAGCACCGACAGGTTCTGCTGCACGATCGCGTCGGCGAGCGAGCACATGATCTCTTCCGACGGGATGCCTGACTTGATCAGGTTCACGATGTCGGTCTCGGCGAACACACCGCACTTGGCCGCGACGTGGTGGATCTTGGACGAGTCCCACGGGATCTTGGCGACGATCTCCTGGGGCAGGCCGACCTTGATCATGCACTTGTCGATGGTCGCGCCCGTGCCCGACGCGCACTTGTCGTTCATGGAGGTCAGCGCGGTCTTGCCGCCGGTCTCCTTGTTCTCCTTGAAGATGATGATCTTGGCGTCCTGGCCGCCCAGCTCGACGACCGAGCCGACGTCGGGGTGGTTGGTCTCCACGGCGAGCGAGACCGCGTTCACCTCCTGCACGAACTTGGCGCCCACGTGCTCGCAGATCGGACCCGCGCCCGAGCCGGTCATGAACACGCGCCAGGTCTTCTCCGGGACGTTGGGGAAGCACTTCGCGATGCGCTCGAGGAAGCTCTGCACGAACTCGGGCTGCTTGGTCTGGTGGCGCAGGTAATCCGACCAGAGGATTTCCTTGCTCTCGGGGTCGACGACGACGGCCTTGACCGTGGTGGAACCGACGTCGATACCGAGGACGATGGGTGCACGACGGTCGTTGACCGGCTCAGGCTCAGAGGCCATGGATCCCCCTTCAAAGCTTCGTAACTGCTGCCTAAAAACCAATCGGCACCCGGCAGCCCAACACGAAGGACGGTGCCACGAGAGGCGCACCCTCAGATTAGACTGACATGCCAGTACAGACGCCAGTGGCGACAGTACAGCAGCCTCCGCGAGCATTGCAAGGTGCCGGGGTCGGCTTTTCCACACCTTTCCGTCAGACCCACACGGGCGCCACGCGCCGACACACGATTGTTTCGACCGCGTCGCCAGCCGACCAACTGTTGGAGCATGAACCCATCGCCTCGCCTCTCGTGGATCGCCTGTGTCCTGTCTGCCTCCCTGGCGTCATCCCTCGCCGCATGCGGCGGCGACGACGACTCGTCCTGTGACCCGCTCGCGCAGAGCGGGTGTGGCGAGGGTCTCGTGTGCGAGGAAGTTCGCGACGGGACACCCGCGTGCTTCGCGCCGATGATCGTGCGTGGCCGCGTCTTCGATCTCGCGGACGACGCGGCGGTCGCGGGCGCGCGCGTCGTGGCGCTCGACGAGAACGGTTCTCCGGCCGGCGCGGTGGCCATCTCCGCGGCCGACGGCAGCTACGAGCTGCGCGTGCCCACGCCGCGCGCCGCGGACGGCAGCCCCGAGGCCGCCGACCTGACCCTGCGCGCCGACGCCCCGACCTACCAGACGTTTCCGTCGGGCATCCGCCAGGCGCTGCCCCTCGACACCGGCAGCCCGGTGCTCGAGGACGGCAAGCTGATCGTCGAGTCGGCGCTCACCGACCTGGGCTTGATCGCCCTCGGCGCGGGCGCCGGTACGGCGACGATCGCGGGCACCGTCGAAGCGCCGCCCTCCGGGCTGGGCGTGCTGATCGTCGCCGAGACGTCGTCGGGCGCGGGCGGCGCCACCGGCTACACCGCGGTCGCCGACCGCGACGGTGACTTCGCGATCTTCAACCTGCCCGCCGGCAGCTACAGCGTGACGGCGTACGTCCAGGGCGCGAGCTACGCGCCCGCGAGCGTGGAGCTCGCCGCCGATGCGGACGAGCGGGTCGACCTCGCGCTCGACGGCCGCGCCCTCGGCACCGTCGACGGCACCGTGCAGATCGTGAACGCGCCGGGCGGCTCGCTCACCACCGTGCTGCTGGTCGTCGAGTCGACGTTCGACGAGACGCTCGCGCGCGGCTTCGCGCCGCCCGGCCTGCGCGTGCCCGGCGCGGGGCTGCCCGCCGACGTGAGCGGCGAGTACCAGTTCACCGGCGTGCCCGCGGGCCGCTACGTCGTGCTGGCCTCGTTCGAGAACGACGGCCTGGTGCGCGATCCCGACACGTCGATCGGCGGCACCAGCATCCTGCATATCGACGTCGTCGGCGGGCAGGCCACCACCGTGGACGGCTTCAAGGTGACCGAGGCGCTCGCCATCATCGGCCCGGGCGCCGAGGGCCCCGAGGCGGTCACCGGCGCGCCGATGCTGCGCTGGCAGGACGACTCATCGGAGGACGCGTACGACATCGTGTGCTTCGACGCGCTCGGCGACATCGCTTGGCAGACCAGCATCGCCGGCCTGAGCGGCGAGGACCCCGCGCTGCCCTATGGCGGGCCCGCGCTCCAGCCCGGCATGTACTACCAGTTCCGCGTCACCTCCATGAAGGACGGCACGCCCATCTCGCGGAGCGAGGACCTCCGCGGCGTCTTCTACCTGCCCTGACCGCGTGCAAAAATCGTAAGCCCGCCGACCAGAAACAATCCTTCAGCTTTCTCCCCGTCCACCCTCACTGTTCTATCGAATCGACCACAGAGGAGATCCGATGGCCGACGACAGTGATCCCGGAATGACCGACGACTTCGGAGGCGACGAGTTCACCAGCGAGGTCACCCAGCCGCTCAGGTTCGCGATCTCGGTCGCGGGCACCAGCCAGCCCAGGTGCAACGGTCTCTTCGAGCGCCTGGCCGACGCACTCGGCTCCAGCGAGGACGCTGCGGCGCATCTGATGTGCGAGTTGCTCGCCTACGTCGATGCCACGCCCGCGACGCTGACCGCGGCCCAGCTGCGGAACATGCGCCCCGGTCTCTTCGAGCTGGTGCACAATGTGCTACCGGCGGCGGAGCGCGAGAAGCGATGGGCGCGGGTGCACTACTTGCTGGTCGACGTGGCGCCAGCGGACCGCGCGGCCGGCGACTGAGCGGACAGGACATGCCCGAAGCCACGCCCCACGAGTCCACGGGAGCGCTCGCTCCTCCAACCACGGCTCCCGAACCCGCGTTGCTGCGGATCGGGACTCGCTCGCGCGACGTCGCCGAGTTCATCACCTGCTTCTGCCGGCTGGTCGATCAGCACCACCTGCTCATCATGGTGCGCACGCCCCGGCCGAGCGGAGCCCTGGTCCGGTTCTCGATCCATCTCGCCGACGGGGAGGCGATGTTCCAGGGCGACGGCGAGATCGTCGACGTACAGGAGCCACGCGCGGGTCGCTCGGGCTGGGGCACGAGGATCCGGATCGGGGAGCTCGACAAGGAATCGCAGACGATGCATCGCTGCCTGCTGATGGCGCGCGACGGTCGGACGCCCTTCGCGCTGGCCCAGGGCACCTCGCCGCAGGAAGCCGCGGACCGCCGGGCTCCCAGGTCGCCGATCTGGGCGGCCGCGCTGGAGGCGCTCGGGCCGTCGGCCGGCGCAGCAGCGCTCGAGCTGCCGCCGCCGCCGCGCGCGATGCTGCTCGTGCCCGCGACCTCGCAGCTGCCAGCGAATCCCTTCGCCGAGATTCCGGACGACGTCCTGGAGCAGCTCGTCGACGGTGCCATCGGCGAAGCGGCTCCGGCCACGATGGCGCCGCCGCTGCTCGCGCCCGCGGCCGCGCCCGCCGAACCGGTCACGCCGGTCACGCCGCCCGCGCCGTTCCCACCGGGGCTGCTCGAGCCCGGCAGGTCGGGCGCGACGCTGCGCCTCACGCTGCTCCTGGCGTCGATCATCTTTCTGGTGCTGGGTTGCGGGATAGGCGTCGGCTACCTGCTGTGGGGCCGGTAGCGAACTACTCGAAGGCGGCGAACGTCAGCGTGATCTGCAGGTCGGCCTTGGCGCCGGTCGCCGCGAAGGCCGCCTGGGTCGGGCCGCGGTAGACCACCGTGAAGTTCCCACCGACCAGCTTGTCGAAGTTGGCGCCGGTGAAAGCGTCGGCGTCGAAGTCGACAGCCAGCGTCACCGGCGCGGAGCCGGTGCGCGACTCGTCGATCGTGCCGTGGGCCACGGCAAAGGTGTCGCCGGTGTCCGCCATCTCCACGAGGACCTCGACGTTGCCGTCGAAGATCTCGCCGAGCGAGACGACGCCGGTGGCGTCGGCGCCGAGGAGCAGGGTCACGCCGGTCACCTCGATGCGGCCGGGATCCTTGCCGAGCACGGTGCGCGCCTCGTTGACGAAGGCGCCGTACGGATTGCCGCTCTCGGTCGTGATGTTCTTGGCGTCGCTCAGCACCCCCGCGACGACCTTGTCGGCATCGGCCTTGAGCTCGATGCCGACCGGCTCGGAGTGAGATACGGCGTCGTCGCCGCCGCAGCCCAGCCCGGTGGCGGCCAGCGCAAGCAGCAGCAGAGACTTGGTTCCCAGGCTAATCATGTGCGTCTCCCTCGGTTCGTTTCTCGAACAGTGACCTCAGCCTTCGGAGCGTTGCAGGCAAATTCGGGCACAGCGGCCCGGCAACCCGCACGCACCCGCACCTACCTGCCCTGCCCTGCCTGCGCCCTGCCCGTGGCCACGTGGCGGGCGATTTCTTCGACCCCGGGCGCCGCGCCACCACTGTATGGCCGAGCACCCTGCGCGGTGCTCGCTCGTCCCACCAGGAGAAGTGTCCATGTTGCCGAGCCCGCCCGCAACCCCAGATTCCGGCCACGACGAGGATGCCTGGTTCGACATCGAGCCCGAGGAGGTCGAGCCCGAGCCGGTCTCGCACCGGCGCGCCCTGGTCTTCTTCCTGGCACTCGCGAGCAGCGCGGTCTCCATGGTTGCGCTGGTCGTGATCGCCGTCATCGTGATCAGCGCGCCGCGGGGTGCCCGGGAAGCTCGCAATCAGGAAGCCGCCGCGCAACCGGCAGTATCCGGAGCGGAGCAAGCACCCGCGGTCGAGGCGCCGCGGCCGGCCGCGGCAGCCCCGGAAGCAACGGAAGCAACGGAACGAGCCGCGGCCGAGGTGGCCCCGGCCGCGGCCCAGCCTGCACGTCGCCACGGCGACACGCCGGCGCGGTCGACGAAGAAGTCGTCGCGCACGACCCGCGTGACCCGGGCACCGGCAGCCGCAGCGGCGCGGAAGGCCGACCTCGGCGGCCTTCGTACGGCCGCTCAGGCCAAGCCCGCGTCGTCCTCGCCGCCTCGACGTCGCTACGGGCACTTTGATCGCTAGCGCTGGCTACGGCGGACGCGGCCGCTCGGCGTATAGTCACGGCCAGGATGAGCGATTCGCCCGAGCTCCACGAAGATGTCGCCCTCGATCCCGAGCGGCGACGCTACGTGCTCGAGGTGCACGCGCGCCTCGCGACGCTCAGCTACTACGAGCTCTTGGGCGTGCCCCGTGGGGCTGCGAAGCAGGTGGTCCGGCGCGCGTACTTCGAGCTGGTGCGGGTGGTTCATCCCGATCGCTACTTCGGCAAGCCGCTCGGCAGCTACAAGGCGAAGCTCGAGGGCATCTTCGCGCGCATGACCCTCGCCTACGAGACGCTCTCCGTGGATGACGCGCGGCGCACATACGACGCGAGCCTGCCGGCGAGCGCGGCGACGCCGAGCGCCACCGCGCCGAGCGCCACCGCGCCGAGCGCCACCGCGCCGAGCGCCACCGCGTCCAGCGCTGCCGCGTCCAGCGTGCGCGCGCCCGTGGCGCCGGTCGCCTCCGCGGTCGCGGCGCGGCGCGCGGCCACGCTCGCGGCCCTGCAGACGAGCCTCACCGGCCTCAAGGCCAAGGCGGCCGAGCACGCGCAGGCGGCGGCCCGCGCGCTCGCGGCCGGCGACGTGAGCGCGGCCGCCGCAGCCTACCGCGAGGCGTTGCGCCTGTCGCCGAACGATCCCGCGCTGCGCACCGCGCTCGACGACGTGCAGCGCGTGGTCGTCGCGCGCAGCTGTGAGACGAACCGCCGCCAGGCGGCGCTCGAGGAGCAGCACGGCCACTGGCTGCAGGCCGCGGCGTCGTGGCGGCGCGTGCTCGAGGCCCAGCCCGGGGACGCGGAGACGCGCACTCGGCTCGCCCAAGCCGAGGCACGCGCGGCGGCGCGAACACCCCGCTGAAGCCCGCCGCGAGGCCGCGAGATTCGCGTAGGATGCCGGCGTGTCGGGAGACCAGCCGAGCGTCGCGCTGTACCAGCAGGTGCTCGTCGAGCTCGCGCACTGGATCGGCCGGACCATGCAGTACTCCGCTGGCCATCCCAGCTGCACGTCCTTCGGCGCCAAGGTCCACGCGACCCTGACCCGCGCGCTCGAGCTCGAGCCGCAGCTCGAGTTCGGCATCCTCAAGGACAACGTGATGATCGGCGACGTCCCGGCGTCGCACCCGGCGGTGCGCGCCCGCATCGCGGCGCACCTGCACGACCGGGGCGTGCTGGTCCTGCGCTTCTTCCGGGGCGTGGCGCTGGACGAGCTGCAGGCGTTCATCGAGCTCCTGCTCCAGTCGCCCCAGGCGGTCTTCGATCGCGGCGGGCTGCGCAAGCTCCTGCACGATCACGGGCTCACGCGCGTGCAGATCGAGGAGCTGGCCCACGACATCAGCGAGGAGCAGCTCGAGAGCGGCCGGCGCCGCCGCCGGCTGCGCGAGTTCTTCGCCGACGCGCTGCGCCACCTGCTGGCGCGCCGAGCTTCCGACGAGGCCCTCGCCGAGCGCATCCTCGAGATGCTCGCGCATCCCGAGCTCGCCGTCACGATCCTCGAGGATCACGGCGCCGGCCTCGCCGAGGCCGCCGCGGGCATGGCGCTCATGGTGCAGCAAGAGGAGCACCGCTCCGGTGCCGTGCTGGTGCCCCAGCTGCGCGCGATCTTCGCCGCGCTGGCGCCGATGGCGCGCGATCGCCTGCTGCTCGGCTTCCCGCCGCTGGTCGGCGAGTTCCGCGCCGCGCTGGCGTGGGCGATGCGGGGCTACCGCGAGGACGAGCTCGCCCGCTTCATCTTCCCCGCGCTGCGCGCGCGCGCCCACGAGCTCGACCTCGTGCTCTACGCGCTCTCCGTGCTGGTCTCTCACGACGGCACGCGCCTGTCCACGCTGCGGCGGGTCGGGCTCATGCTCCACGATCTCCCCCTCGACGACGCCGTCGCCGACGAGGTGCTCACCGCGATCGCGCGACCGGTCGAGGACTTCGAGTCGTACAAGCGCGAGCGCCTGTGCCTGGTCGAGCCGGCGGGGCGTGCGCTCGGGGCCCGCGCCCTGGCCGCGCTCACCTTCGGCGCGGAGTCGATCTCCCAGGCGGAGCAGGCCTTGCCCGACCACGGTGGCGCGATCCGCGCGATCGTCAAGACGGCGGCGGGCACCAAGCAGTTCGAGCGCTTCTGCAGCCGCCTGCCCGACGCGGCGGCGGCGCTCGGCGCCGATGGTCAGGGCGCGGGTCTCATGGAGCTGGTGCGCGCCCTCGGCGAGGTCCAGCGGCCCGAATGGCGCGAGCTGGCCGCGCGCACCGCGGAGGCCGTCGCGGTCGGCCAGGCCGAGCTGCTGCTCCTCGAGCTCGAGCGGCTGGCCGAGCTGCTGCCTGCTGCCGAGCTCGCGCTCGCGGTCAACGCGGTGCGCGCGATCGTCGTGCACGCGCCAAGGCCCGTGCTCGAGCGGCTCGACACCTGCGAGCACGCCGACCTCCGCAAGCTCCTCATCGACCTGCTGCCGCTGGCCGGGCCCCGGCTCGTGCCGCTCCTGCGCACCAAGCTCACCGCCGACGCGCCGCTCACCGTGATCGAGCTGCTCGCGCTCCTGCCGCGGCTCGAGGGCAGGGCCGAAGATCTCGTCGAGGTCGCGTACCACCGCGACGAGCGCGTCCGGCTCGAGGTGGTGCGCGTGCTGCGCGGGTTGCCCGCCGACGAGCGCGCCATGGAGATCGTCGTGCGCTACCTCGTCGACCCGTCGCGGCAGGTGCGCCTCACCGTGCGCCTGCTCGTGCGCGGCGAGAGTCTGGGCCCGACGGCCATCGCGGGCGTCGCGCGCATCCTGGCCGATGCGTCGCAGCCCGACGAGGTCCACCGGCAGCTCATCCTGGCGCTCGGGCAGGCCCGTCACGACGCCGCGGCGCTCTTGCTCTTCGAGCTGATGCAGCCGCAAGGCCTCCTCGACACCGGCCCCGCGACGGCGTTCCGTGACCTCGCCGCCACGGCGCTGCGGCGCTGCCCCGCGCCGGGCGCGCCACGGCTGTTCCAGGACGGCCTCGAATCGACGTCGAGGCGCGTCCGCAAGGCCTGCGAGCGGGCCGCGAGGCCGACGTCATGAGCGACGTCAGGACGCCGCGCGGCAGCGAGTGGGACGACGTGGTCGAGCTGCTGCACCGATTCGCCAACGTCATGACCTCGCGCGTGCACTATCCCGAGGGCCATCCGGCGATCGCGCGGGCGGTGCGCCTCGCCACCGAACGTTTCTCCGAGGTGCTCGCGAGCATCCCCGAGCTCGTCGTCGCGCTGATCGACGGCGAGTTCCTCATCTGCGACCGGCCCATGCCGGACCTGAGCGCCAACCTGGCCACGCTGGCGAGCGCGATGGCGCGGCACGACATCGAGTGCATCGTGTTCATGCGCGGCCTCGATGCCGCCGAGTGCGAGCACCTCGGCAAGACGCTCGTGCTCGGCAACGAAGCGCCGGGCCGGGTGCGCGAGGCCGCGCAGCAGAACCTCACGCATATCCTGCTGCGCTTCGCCGAGGTCCGCACCCACGACAAGGAGCAGGCCTACGAGGTGCACGCCGCGGCGCTTCTGCCGTCGGTGCAGCGCCTGCTCGATCACGTGGTGCAGAGCTTCGCCAACGAGCAGACCGCCGACCTGACCCAGATCCGCGCGCTCGCCCGGCGCATCGTCTCGGCGTGCAGCAGCCGGTCGTACACGCTCTTGCCGCGCTGCTACGTGCCGGGCATCGACGATCAGGCCGCGCACGCGACCAACGTCGCCATGATGACCGCCTCGCTGGCGCTGGCCGGGCGGGTCCCCGAGCCGGTGGTCGTCGAGATCACCGCCGCGGCGCTGCTGCACGACATCGGCACGCTGCTGTCGCCGGTGGCCATCCGCGGCATGCCCGAGCCGATCCTCGACCCTCAGCAGCGCGGCGTCTTCCGCAACCATCCGGTGATCGGCGCCTGGGCGCTGCTCACCTGCGGCTGCCCACCGCTGTGGATCTCGGTCGCCCTGGAGCACCACCGCGGCATCGACGGCGCCGGGTACCCGACGCTCGACTCGCGCACGCCGCCGCACGAGCTCGTGCGCACCGTCTCGCTGGCCAGCTTCTTCGACCGCAAGCGCACGCTCCTCGACGGCCGCGTCGACGATCCCGACACCGCGATCCGCCAGGCGAGCGAGCTGGAGGCCTCCTACTTCGGACCGCCGCTGGTGACGCGCTTCCTGCGCACCTTCGGGATCTACCCGCCGGGCACGATCGTCGAGCTCTCGGATCGGCAGGCCGCCTTGGTCACGCACGCGAGCCCGTACGATCCGGCGCGGCCGCACGTGCGTCTGCTCACGGGGCCGAACGCGGACCGGCCCGTCGACCTCAGGCACCGCAACGTGGTCGAGGGTCGTCACGAGCTGTCCATCGCCCGCGCGATCCTGGCGCCGCTCGCACGGCGTGATCCGCTCGAGCAGGAGTCACCGGCCGGGGTCGCACCCGCGGCCGCGGCCGCCGAGCCGGTGCGGCGCGCCTCGGAGACGCAACCCCCGCCGCTGGCACGCGCCGCGCCGCGGCCTTCCTCGCCACCGCCCGTCGACGGCGCGGGCAACAGCGAGGCGGACGTCCTGGCGAGGTTGGGTGGTGGCCACGTGGTGCCGGTGCTCCCACGCGCCGATCTGAGCGGCATCGCCCTGGACCACCGCGAGGGCTACGTGCTCACTTTCGTCGATGGGATCTGTTCACTGGAGGAACTCCTCGACGCGACCGGCTTGCCGCGCGCCGAGGTGCTGGGGATCGTGGAGGGCCTCGTCCGTGCCGGCATCGTGCACCTGGGCTGAGGGACGCAGGCCGCGGGCCCGCCGGGGCGGGGGGCGCGCGCGAGGGGCCGAGCGTTCTAGAGTGTCTTCAGGAACTCGAGCAGGTCGGCTAGCTTGCCCGGCTCGTTCGCCCAGTCCACGTCACCGTTGAACTGCGGCGTGTTGTGGCCGCTGTTGGAGCCGCCCGACAGCCGGGTGTCGTAGAGCGCCGCGCCCGGGCCGGCCACGGTCGACACGAAGCCGACCTTGGTCTGATCGTAGCTCAGGTTGCCGCGGTAAAATGTCGCCGGGCGCTGACCCGTCAGCAGCGCATGGAGCGTCGGCACCGAGCCGTTGTGCAGGTAGGGCGCGCGCGCCCACAGGCCGTCGAGCGGCACCGCGCTGTAGCCGAAGGTCGGGTTCACGATCTGGTTGTCGGGCAACGGCTGGCCGCTCGCGTCGTTGCAGACGCTGGCGTCGCTGCAGCTCGCGCGTAGCACCCTGGTGAGCCCGGCCACGGTGAACGGCGTCCACAGGATCGCGCGGTTGGCATCGGTGCCGACGACCTCGGGCGCGAACAGGTTGCGATTACCAGGCGCGTGGCACGAGGCGCAGTACTCCTCGTAGAGGTCCTTGCCGCGCGCGGCCGAGGCAGTCTTCACGTCGAAGGGGTACGGCGTGGCCGGCAAAAGCTCGGTGAAGCGGGTCGTGCGCGTCGCATTCTCCATGCTGACGGCGGCGGGGTTCTTGACCACGCCGAACTCGGCGGCCAGGTTGCGGTGCAGCGCGCTCTCGATGCTGCCGTCCCACTGCGCGAACGGGCGATCCGCCTGACGCCAGACGCTCATGATGTCGATCTCCGCGGGCGCCGGGGGCAGGATCGCGGCCAGCTGCTCGGGGGTGAACTTGCTCGGATCGACGATGATCGTGATGCCGGCGCCGATGGCGTCGAGGAAGCCGGGCTTGGGACCCGACAGGCTGGGCGCGTCAGGACGGTTGTACGTGTACGCACCGAGCGTGGCTGCGGTGCGCGCGGCACCGCCGTTCACGCCCGCCTTCAGCTTGTCGAGAAAAGCCTCGGCGCTGCCCGGTGCCATGAAGATGGCGCGCTCCATCTGCTCCTGGAACGCCATCGCCGGATCGCCGCCGTAGAGGAAGCCGGCGGGCTTGGCGGCCAGCGCCGCGCGGAAGGTGTCGGCGGTGTACTTCGGCGAGTTGACGGTGCGGAAGACCGCGCCGCCGAACTGGTTGAAGGTGGTGCTCGGTCCACCGATGATGTGCTGGACCTGGCCGTCGGGGCCGACGACGCGCCCGCTGTGGCAGGCCATACAGGTCAGCTGCACCACCTGGACGTTGATCGGCCCGGCCGCGGTGTTGATCGCGGGCACCGAGCCGGCGAAGCCGACGCCGAGCGGGAACACGCGCCCGGGCTCGAGGGTGTCCTTGGCCAGGCCCACCGGCGCGAAGCTATCCGCGGGCGCGCCCCAGATCTCCGGGAAGATCTCCGGGAAGAGCCGGAACATGACCACCGGGATGCCCGAGTTACCCAGCGCCGCGTTCTTGAACCACTTGAAGTCTTCGGCGTTGGCGGCGATGTAGGCGTCGAGTGCAGCCTTGCGCTTCGCGCGCTCGTTGGTCCACGCGGCCGTCGGCGACGACGCCTCCGCGACCGTGGAGTCTCCAGGTGAGGCGACGTCGATCTCGCCGGTGCACGCCGAGGCGCTCAGCGCGCACGCCAGCAGGGCGAAGCGCAGATATCCGGGTCGAGTGGGTTGTCCTGACTTCATGAGCAGACTCCTTATCCAGGTCGTGCGACGCGTCCGCGACCCCGGTGCGGGTCGACGTGAGAGAGCGATTCGCTTTCCGTCTTAGTGAGACTTCATCCGCTCCGGTTGAAAAAAAACACCGACGGTGAGGACCTACGTGTGGCCGCCCGCCGACAGCGTGCGCGAGTGCGTACCATGGCCACCCAGCGACGATTGCAAGCACGCCTCACTGTGCGGAGCCATTGGGCTCTTCGGAGCGTGGCCGCTCCACCTCGCGGCACTCAGGCGCGCGAGATCACTTGCAGCGAACACGGCGCAACTCTTGCTCTGGAGAGCCTCCATGAAACGCTTCTCGCTACCACTCCTGCTGGCCCTCCTCGCGCCGCTGACGCTCGGAGGATGCTTCGTCCACACGCGCAACCAGGGCCACGGCCATGGCAAGGCCGCGAAGAACTCCCCGGGCTGTCACCCCAGCCAGTACTGGGACGGCGAGCACTGCCGTCACAAGGGCAAGGGCAAGGGCGCGCGCAAGCACGACGACTAGCGGCAGGCTGCACTCGGGAACCTACCCCGCGCGCGGCTCGACCGCGGAGCTGCGCAAACTCATTCGGGCCCACGGCCGCCGTCACCAGCTCGACGCTCTCTCTCGCCCCGGACGTCAGCTTCGTCCCAGCCCTCGCAGCGCGGAGCAGGAAAAATCAACGATCGGGCACGCACCCAGGACCGTCGCCTCGTCGAGGGCGGGAGCGTTCGAGGAGTCCTCATCTGATTCTCCGAACGAACGCAGCGCGAAGGGAACTGTACCCATGGCCAGCGGAGACTCCGGAGCCGCGAGTCTCGGCGCCTTCGCCAGCAGGCGAGTCTGCAGCGCGTCGGCCGGAATGGGCGGCGGGGAGCTGGCGGGTGGCAGCGTCGGCGTGGCTGAGGCCGCGCGCGCACAGCGCGACGACGACGTCGTCGCCGTCGGCAGGACGCTCTCGATCTGCGTGGCCAGCGCGCCGGCCTCGATCGGCCGCCGAGCAACCAGCTCCACGCCCAGGCTGCGGGTCGTCGTTTGCAGGTAGGCCGCGTCCAGGGACTCGGACACCAGCACGATGTGCGGCGCCTTGCCGCCGTCACGCTGCACCTTCACCCAGCCCAGGCCATCGCTGTCGGGAAGGAGCCCGTCCACGACGATGACGTCGGGGATGCAGATACGTGCGGCCACCGAGCCGGCGATCGCGCTGCCCGCCTCGAAGACCCGATGACCGCGGTCCGCGAGCTGCAGGCGCAGGAGCTCGCGAACGCGCAGGTCACTGCCCAGCAGCAGGATGGTGGAGCTCATTCTCGTGGCCGGCCCGGTTACCTTGCTCGACACGTATGGATGGTTGCGTGAGCGTCCTGTCAGGTTGAAAAGAACCTGCGCCCGGCCGTCACGGGGCGGAGAAGCTTCGCGGCGCCTCCCCGCGCGAGCAGCAGGCCTACGTGTGGGCAAGTCGACGACAGCCGCCTCGACTAGCAGTTGTTGCAGGGGCCAGGGCCGCTCGTGCAGTTGCCCCCATTTTCGCACTGGCCGGGGCCCGGGCACACCGGCGCCTGCGTGCAGGAGCCGGAGCCCGTACAGAACGTGTCGCACTGGCACGCGTCCTGGCAGTCGATGCCGCCGACACACGACCCCGCCCCGCCGCACTCGATCCGGCAGAGACCGCCGCCGCAGGTGATCGGGCCGCCGCACGAGCTCGTCTGTGTGCACTCGATGCGGCAGCTGGCCGCGGCGCTGCAGTCGATCCCGGCGGCGCACGAGCCATCGCCGCTGCACTCGACCTTGCAAGGCTGGCTGGCAGGGCAC
>JBKJOI010000671.1:0-21273 GCA_046595695.1 Haliangiales bacterium
CTCGAGCCCGAGCGACTCGGCGCGCGAGCGCACGTACGACATGGCCGCCTGCGCCGACTCCTGCATCACGTCGCCCAGCTTGCCGGTGAGCACGAGCTTGCCCTTGCCCGGCAGCACGGTGACCTCGGTGGTCAGCAGGTCGCCGCCGTGCATGGTCACGGCCAGACCGTTGGTCGTGCCGATCTCGTCGCGGTCCTCCTTCTTGCCGTGGCGGAACTTGTGCACGCCCAGGTACTTGTGGAGGTTCTTCGCGGTGACGCGGAACGGCTTGAGCTCGGTGCCCTCGGGCGCTTCGGTCAGCACCTCGTCGCCGTCGGCGTCGCCGCCGTTCGGCGCCACGCTGGCGACGGGCGCCACCACCTGCGGCGTCCGGCTGCGCACGACCTCCTTGGCGATCTTGCGGCACACCGTGGAGATCTCGCGCTCGAGCGAGCGCACGCCGGCCTCCTTGGTGTAGTGGTGCACGATGTGGCGCAGCGCGTCCTCGGCGAAGTCGATCTCGACGCCGCCGAGCCCGTTCATCTCCTTCTGCTTGGGCACCAGGTAGTTCTCGGCGATGGCCAGCTTCTCCCACTCGGTGTAGCCAGGGAGCTGGATGATCTCCATGCGATCCTGGAGCGGCGCCGGGATCGCGTGCAGCGAGTTCGCCGTGGTGATGAACATGACGTCAGACAGGTCGTAGTCGAGATCCAGGTAGTGATCGTTGAAGGCGGTGTTCTGCTCGGGGTCGAGGACCTCGAGCAGCGCCGCCGACGGATCACCCCGGAAGTCGGTCGACATCTTGTCGATCTCGTCGAGCAGGAAGACTGGGTTGTTCGAGCCGGCCTTCTTGAGGCTCTGGATGATCTTGCCGGGCAGCGCGCCGATGTATGTGCGGCGGTGGCCGCGGATCTCCGCCTCGTCGCGCACGCCGCCCAGGGACAGGCGCACGAACTTGCGCCCGGTCGAGCGCGCCACCGACTTGGCGAGCGAGGTCTTGCCCACGCCGGGCGGCCCGACCAGGCACAGGATGGGGCCGCGGATTTTCTTCACCAGCGCCTGCACGGCGAGGTACTCGAGGATGCGCTCCTTCACCTTCTTGAGGCCGTAGTGATCCTCGTCGAGCACGGTCTCGGCGAGCGAGACGTCGAGCGTGTCCTGGGTCTTGTCCTCCCAGGGCAGCGCCAGCACCCAGTCGATGTAGTTGCGCACCACGGTCGCTTCTACCGACATGGGGGACATCAGGCGCAGTTTCTTGAGTTCCGCCTCGGCCTCGTTGATGTCGAGCTTGTCCTTGGTCTCGTCACCCCAGGGGAGCGAGAGCACCCAGTCGATGTAGTTTCGAACGACCGTGGCCTCCGCGGACATCGGGCCCATCATCTTGAGCTTCTTCAGCTCCTTGCGCACCTTGACCTGCGCCTCCTTCGACATCTTCTTGTTCTTGATCTTGTCCTCGAGCTCCTGGATCTCGTTCTTGAACTCGTCGCGCTCCCCGAGCTCCTTCTGGATCGCCTGCATCTGCTCGTTGAGGTAGTACTCCTTCTGCGTCTTCTCCATCTGCTTCTTGACCCGCGTGCGGATCTTCTTCTCGGCCTGCAGGATCTCGATCTCGGCCTGCATGAGCTCGTAGAGCCGCTCGAGCCGCCTCGACGGCGACTCGGTCTCGAGGATCTGCTGCTTGTCGGTCAGCTTGAGCGACAGGTGCGCGGCGATGGTGTCGGCGAGCCGCGCGGGATCATCGATGGTCTGCACCGAGACCAGCATCTCGGGCGGGATGCGCTTGTTGAGCTTGGCGTAGTTCTCGAACGTGCCCTGGATCGATCGCATGAGCGCCTCGACCTCGACGCTCTTGTCCTCGGCGTCGGGGAGATCCTCGGCCTCGACCTGGAAGAAGCCGTCGGACTGCACGAAGCGACGGATGCGCGCGCGCCGCTTGCCCTCGACGAGCACCTTCACCGTCCCATCGGGGAGCCTGAGCAGCTGGATGATCGTGCCGAGGGTGCCGACCGCGAAGATGTCGTCAGCCGTCGGCTCGTTGGTCTTGGCCTTCTTCTGGGCCGACAGGAGGATCTCCTTGTCAGCGCCCATGGCCTCGTCGAGCGCGTTGATGGACTTCTCGCGGCCCACGAACAGCGGCACCACCATGTGCGGAAACACGATGATGTCGCGCAGCGGCAGGAGCGGAAGCTTGCGGATCTTCGGGGAAGCTGTCATGGCGGGCTCAGCTTACCCCGATGGCCCGAGTGGGGCCAGTTGGGCCGTGCGCCGGACTACGTCAACGTCGGGGTCTTTTTGGCCGCGATTCGAGCAGTCCGAGCAGCAGTCGCGGACCGTCGGTCGAGGGGTCGCCGGCGCGCGCCAGGTCGGCGATCCGTCTGCCGATATCGGCGAGCTCGGCGCGCGGCAACTTGCGGGTCGGACCGGAGGCGCGTTCGCAGTAGAAGGTGCGGCAGCCGAACGGCCGCTCGGCGTATGCGCCGCAGCGGCCGTCCTTGGTCAACACCGGGCAGCGGTCCTCGTCTTTGCCCTCGCCGCCTCCATTGTTGAGCACGCGCAGCCGACCCCGCCGCGTGGTCGGAGTGGGCTCGGGCGCCGGCAGCGCGCGCTCGAGCAGCAGGAACTCGTTCGGCCACAGGAACGGCTCGCGGCCGGTGCGGCCGAAGTGGCAGCAATCGTTGGACGTCTCGCAGGTCCAGCCATCGAGCAGCTTGTCGGCCTCGGCGTAGAGCGCGCGCAGCGCGTCGAGATCGTGGCGAACGAGGCCCCGGATCCGGCCTCCCTGCGGTGGTGGTTCCTTGCGCATGATGATCCCGCGTATCTCACGAACCAGGTCACGAAGGCCAGCGCCGGGAGTGGCGGCCGGCCGGACCCAGGTGGGTCTACCGATGCCAGCCCGCGCTCCGGATCATGGGTTCGAGTGCGGCTTTTGCACCATGCGCGCGGCAGGTCCGCCACGATCATGACATCCCACGCTCGCAGCAGTTCCGGTCTGTTAGGCTCGGAAGTGCCATCGCACTTACGTCTGTGCTCGCCGGCATCGTTGGTGCTGGAGAGAATGGTTGCCTATCCATGCCCAACAGTCCGTCCGGCCCGCTCACGCACGACCTGTTTCTGGTCGCCCAGCGTGTTTCACGTCGTTTTCCGGCGCTCAAAGCGACGCTCGCCCAGCTGTTCACCATGATCGGAGCGACCCGGCTGCGCAGCGTGGACGTCTACTACCGTCGCCAGACCGACGTGGCGCTGCTCGCGCTCCACCTGGATCCAGCGCAGCTGAGCGCCGCGCAGCTCTCGGCGTTCGAGGGCACCGCGATGCGCGGCGACCTGGGCGTGCTCGAGCCGGCGCGCTTGCCCGACGCCGAGCGCGCGCGCTTCTTCGACACCTACCTGCCGCAGTACGAGCTGCGGCTGCAGCGGCTGGCCGCGCCCGACGACGCGATGCACCTGCTCGAGGAGCACCTCATCGGCATCGCGCGGCGCACCCACGCCGCGGCGACGGCGGCCGCGCCCCCGCCGGTGCGCGTGGACGACCAGCTGGAGGTGCGCTTCCGCCGCGGTGACGGCTGGCAACTCGGCCGCGTGCGCTCGCTGTCGCGCGACTCGCTGTACATCTCGACCGGCGGCCCGCCGCGGCGCGGCGACGTCGTCGAGATCTCGCTCGCGCTCGGACCCGCGCAGCTCCTGGTGCGCGCCGGCGTCCTGCAGGTCACGCCCGCCGACGCCCCACAGGCGATGGGCGCGCCCGGCTTCGGCGCCCAGTTCCTGGTCGGCGATCTCGCCGAGGCGGATCGGGTCGAGCGCTTCCTCGTGCACGTGCGCGCGGCCCTGCCCACCGAGCTGAGCCCGCCGCCCAGGCGGCGCGACGTGCGCTACCCGGTGTGCTGGCCCGTGTTCGTCGCCGGCGCCGCCGGGCAGAGCCAGACCAGCGCGCTCGACCTGTCGCTGCACGGCATGTTCGTGGCCGCGCAGGTCTCGGAGGGCACCTCGCCCGGACAGAACCTCGAGCTCACCCTGCCCCTCGACGACGGCGGCGCGCCGATGCGCGCCGCCGCGCGGGTGGCGCGGGCGGTCGGCCCGGGCGTGGCGCGCCAGCGCGGCGTGCCGACCGGCCTCGGGCTCGAGTTCGTGGCCCTGGGTGGGCGCGAGCAAGCGCGCTTCTCGCGCTTCCTGACCCGCGTGGGTCGGCGCACCTCGCACAACCTGGTGGTCGGCGCGACCGCCGAGCGGGCCACGCCCATCGTGCAGGAGCTGATCGCCGCCGGCTACTCGGCCGCGCAGGTGCTCGACCCGGCGGCGCTGCTGGCGCGCGCCTCGGCGTCGCGGCCGCCGGACCTTGTGCTGCTCGACGTCTCGCTCACGCGCGCCGACCCGCGCGCCGAGGAGGCGGTGCGGCGCGCGCTGCAGATGCGGCAGATCCCGGTGCAGCACATCGGCGGCGACACGCCGTCAGCGGTGCGCGCGCTCGCCGACATGACGCTGCTCAGCTAGGCAGCGGTGCAGATGTGAAGGTGGAGTAGTAGGCGAAGGGGCGGAAGCGCCCGAGGCGTCGAAGCGCGACCTACGTCCCGCCGACGCCGGCTTCCTTGGCGTACATCACGATGGGCGCCGAGGACTTTTCGATGACGTCCTCGTTGATGAGGACCTCGCGGATGTTCGGCTCCGAGGGGATCTCGTACATGATGTCGAGCATCGCCGTCTCGAGGATGGCGCGCAGACCACGGGCGCCGCTCTTGTGCTTGAGCGCGTTGGCCGCGACCTTCTGCAGCGCACCCTTGGTGAACTTCAGCTTCGCGCCGTCCATCTCGAAGAGCTTCTGGTACTGCTTCACGAGGGCGTTCTTCGGCTTGGTCAGGATGTCGATGAGCGCTTCCTCGTTCAGCTCGTGGAGCGGCGCGATCACCGGCAGGCGGCCGACGAACTCGGGGATCATGCCGTACTTCAGCAGATCCTCGGGCTGGACCTCCTTGAGGAGGTCCCACACCCGCCGCTCCTTCTTGGACGCGATCTTCGAGCCGAAGCCGATGGTCTTCTGCCCGATGCGGTTCTCGATGATGTCCTCGAGGCCGGTGAACGCGCCGCCGCAGATGAACAGGATGTTGGTCGTGTCGACCTGCAGGAACTCCTGCTGCGGGTGCTTGCGGCCGCCCTTGGGCGGCACGTTGCAGATGGTGCCCTCGAGGATCTTGAGCAGCGCCTGCTGCACGCCCTCCCCCGAGACGTCCCGGGTGATCGACGGGTTCTCGCTCTTGCGCGCGATCTTGTCGATCTCGTCGATGTAGACGATGCCGCGCTGCGCCTTCTCGATGTCGTGATCGGCGTTCTGCAGCAGGTTGACGATGATGTTCTCGACGTCCTCGCCGACGTAGCCGGCCTCGGTGAGGTTCGTGGCGTCCGCGATCGCGAACGGCACGTTGAGCATGCGCGCGAGCGTCTGCGCGAGCAGCGTCTTGCCCGAGCCGGTCGGCCCGAGCAGGAGGATGTTCGACTTCTGCAGCTCGACGTCGTCCGCCGTGGTCTTGGCGTCGATACGCTTGTAATGGTTGTGCACCGCGACCGCGAGGATCTTCTTGGCGCGGTCCTGGCCAATCACATACTCGTCGAGGATCGCCTTGATCTCGGCCGGCTTGGGGACGCCGCTGAGCCCATACGTCTGCTCTTCCTTCTCGATCTCCTCGGCGATGATGTCGTTGCACAGGCCGATGCACTCGTCGCAGATGTAGACCGTCGGTCCGGCGATGAGCTTCTTGACCTCTTTCTGCGATTTGCCGCAGAAAGAGCAGCTCAGGCTGCCACCGCCGCCTGTCCCGCTGCCGCCGGTCTCTTCACGCTTACGATCCATTCGTGCTCCCAGTACTTCGCGCTGTTGCTCGGGGTGATGCCACGTCGAGGACTGCTACTTCGCCGGCGCCGGCGTCGGGTTCTGCACCAGCACGTCGTCGATCACGCCGTACTCCTTGGCGCCACCGGCGCCCATGAAGTAGTCGCGCTCGGTGTCGTTGCGGATGCGCTCGATCGGCTGGCCGGTGTTCCTGGCGAGCAGCTCGTTCAAGGTGTCACGCAGCTTGAGGATTTCCTTGGCGTGGATGTCGATGTCAGTCGCCTGACCCGAGAAGCCACCCAGCGGCTGGTGGATCAGGATCCGCGAGTGCGGCAGCGCGAAGCGCTTGCCCTTCGCGCCCGCCGCCAGCAGGAACGCGCCCATGGACGCCGCTTGACCCATGCAGATGGTCGCGACGTCGCAGCGGACGTAGTTCATGGTGTCGAAGATCGCGAGGCCCGCCGTGACGTGACCGCCCGGCGAGTTGATGTACAGCATGATGTCCTTGTCGGGATCTTCCGACTCGAGGAACAGGAGCTGCGCGATGATGACGTTGGCGACGTCGTCGTTGATGGGGGTGCCCAGGAAGACGATGCGGTCCTTGAGCAGGCGCGAGAAGATGTCCCAGCCGCGCTCACCGCGGTGGGTCTGCTCGATGACGGTCGGGATGATGAAATTGTTGGTCGGCCTCACGGGGTCTCCTCGTCGAAGCACGTCGAATCGGGCGGGCGGAAGAAACCGAGAGGCCTACTTGCTCTCGGGTGCGTCCGCCGGCGGCGACTCGGGCTCGGTCTCTGTGATGGTAGCGCGCGCCACAACATGATCAAGCGCCTTCTCCTGCCGGAGGCGCCACCTGAGCGAGTCGAGCGAGCCGTCGCGGTGCATCTCCGCCTTCAGCTTGCCCGCCGGCTTGCCGCGCTGCTCGGAGAGCTCGACGACCTTGGCGTCGACCTCGGCATCGGTGATCTCGATCTTTTCCCGCTCGGCGAGGGCCTCGAGCAAGAGCTGACCGCGCACTTCCTCGACCGCCGGATCCTTGAGCTTGTCGCGCAACCCACGTAGATCGATGCCGGCCTTCTCGAGATCGACGCCTTGCATCTGCAGGCTGGTGCGCGCGCGTTCGATCTGCGCGTCGATGCCGCGCTCGATCAGCGCGGGCGCGACCGGGATCTGGTTCGCGGCCACGAAGGCCTTGAGCACGCCACCGCGCATCTCGCGCTCGGCGTCGGCCTGCTTGCCCTTGCCGATCTCCTCGCGCAGCTTGGTGCGCAGATCGGCGAGCGTCTCGGCGAGGCCGGTGTCCTTGGCGAACTCGTCGTCGAGCGCGGGCACGGCCTTCTCGCGCGAGTCACGCACGGTCACGGTGAGCTCGGCGGTCTGGCCGGCGAGCTCCTTGACCGGGACGTCGTCGCCGAAGGTCAGCTTGAGCGGCTTGTCCTTGGCGTCGAACGGGATGCCGAGCAGCGCGGTCGCGAGACCGGGCAGCGGCTCCTGGGTGTGGTCGGTGAGATCGACGAGCAGCTCGGGGCGATCGATCGGACGGTCGCCGACCTTGCCCTTGAGCGAGATCACGAGAACGTCGGTGTTCGCGGCCTCGGTGCGGCCGGTGATCGGCTTGAAGTCGGTGTGCTGGCGGCGCTGGTGCTCGAGCGCGGCCTCGACTTCCTTCTCGTCCACGCTGAACTTCTTGCGCGTGCCGGCCAGGCCGTCGACGGTGCCGATCTCCACGTCACCGCGGATCTCGACGCGCGCCGAGTAGCGGAACGCCTCGCCGATCTTGATGACGGCGTCTTCGACCACCGGCTCGGCGACCGGCTCGAGCTTGTGCTCGCGCGCGGCGAACACGAACGACTCCTGCACGAGCTCCTTCGCCACCTCGGTCTGGACCTGGCGCGCGAACATGCGTTCGAGCACGGGACGCGGGACCTTGCCGGGGCGGAAGCCCTTGAGCTTGACGCCCTTGCCGAGCTCCTTGAAGGCGGCGTCGAGCTTCTCGCGCACGCGCTCCCAGGGGATCTCGACCGCCAGCTTCTTCTCGACCGGGGAAAGACTCTCGATCTGGACCTGCATTTTGAAGGATCTCGCTCCGCTACGGGTGAGGGCGCTTCTTAACACGCGGCGGGGTACAGTCAAGCCAACTGCATGTCGGGCACCGGGACGAAGCGACTGTATTTCGATGATCCTCTCGGCACGCGCTTCGTCGCGCACGTGGTCGCGCACGCGCAGCACGGCGGCAAGCCGAGCTTGCTGCTCGACCGCACCGGCTTCTACCCCGAGGCGGGCGGACAGATGGCGGATCGCGGCGAGCTCGCGGGCGCGGCGATCGCCGACGTCCAGGTCGACGACGCCGATCTCGTGCACCACGTGCTCGCGGACGGCGCCGCGTTGCCCGCGATCGGCACCGAGGTCGCGGGCGTGATCGATCGCACGCGTCGACGCCTGCACATGGCGCTGCACACCGGCCAGCACATGCTGTCGCGCGGCCTGCTCGACGAGGCCGGCGGCGAGACCGTGTCGTCGCGCCTGGGCGAGAGCGGCTGCACGATCGATCTCGGGCTCGCCGAGATCGACGAGGCAAAGATCGCGCGCGCCGAGGCGCTGGTGAACGCGGTGATCGACGACGACGTGACGATCCGCGCCTTCTTCCCCGACGAGGGCGAGCTGGGCGCGCTGCCGCTGCGGCGTCGGCCCAAGGTCGCGGAGAACGTGCGCGTGGTGCAGATCGGCGACTTCGACGTGTCACCCTGCGGCGGCACCCACTGCACCGGAAGCGCACAGGTCGGCTTCGTGCGCGTCACCGGGGTCGAGCGCTACAAGGGCATGACGCGGGTCACCTTCGCGGCGGGCGCGCGCGCACGCCGCGAGCTGGGCGCCGAGGCCGCCGCGCTACGCGCGATGGCGCGGCAGATGACCTGCGGCGCACTCGACGTGCCGGGCGCGCTCGACAAGCTGCGCGCCGAGCTCGCCGACACGCGCCTCGCGCTCGGGCAGGCGCGCGCCAAGCTCGCCGAAGCTGCAGCCGCCCAGCTGGTGGCCGCGGCGCACGCGCGCGGCGAGTCGCGCGTCGTGGCCGCCTGGGACGGCGTGGACGTCGACTTCCTGCGCGCGGTCGCCAAGCGGGTCGTGGCGGAGCCGAGCCTCGTGGCCTTCCTCGCCGCGTGCGAGGCCGACGCGCTCAAGGTGCTGGTCACTCGAGGCGCCGCCGCGACCTTCGACTGCGGTAGCTTCCTCAAGGCAGCATGTGGGGCCTGCGGCGGCAAGGGCGGTGGGGGCAAGGACCGCGCTGAAGGTCGTGTGCCCGCTGGTACCAATTGGGCGGTCTTGGTGGCTGCCCACGCTGGATGATCCGTGGGTGTGGGATCTCCCCGTGTGCGCTCGCTCACTCCGCTTTCCGACAGGTAACGTCCGGAATTCGGTGGCGTACGGGGCTTTAGTCTCCGCGGCCCGCGGTCGCCGAAAGCGCCGTACCCAGTGACCACGCGAGGTTGCGCCCATCCGGTGGGGATCCCGTTCACGGCATAGGTGTTGCTACACCTACAGACATGGACGATCGGAGCCGCAAGCTGCTTTCACCTCAGGCTCTCCCGAAAGCCGCGGTGCCGGATCCGCGGGCGCACCTGAAGCGCGAGTTCAAGCTGCCAGCGGGCGTGGCGCCCACGAAGCGGGCCTCCTCGCCCTCCCTGGACGAGCTGCGCGCCAAGGCGCTCGGCATCGGCACCAGCCCGACGACCTCGACGGCCGCCGCGGCGCCCCCGCCCCGGCTGGCGCCGCGGCCGCTCGTTGTGGCGCCAGCGACGCGCACACCCGCCCAGCCGATCCCCGTGGCGGCCCAGGGATCCGCTCCGACGCCCGCGCCGCCCGTGCTGCCGCAGCCGTTGCTCGCCAAGCTGCCGCCGGTGCGTCGCGCCGCGTCGGGCACCACCCCGCCGAAGCCGCCCGGCCTGCCTGCGCCGCTCCCCCCCGCGCCCGCGCCGCCACGCGCGTCCATGATGGTGCGGCCGCCCGCGCAGGTCGTGATGCCGGTGCCGCAGGGCCACCTCCTCGATTCGATCCACTGGCCCGCGATCGGCACGCCTGCGCCCGGCCCGCTGCCGAAGCGGCCCGAAATCGCGGCGCCGGTGCGCCGCGCCAGCTCGCCGAAGCACGCCACGCTCGAGCAGGCCGCGCCGCCGCTGCCGCCGCCACCGGTGCACGTGGTGCCGGCGCGCGCGAGCACGCCGCCCAACCTGGTGACCATCGGCGCGGAGGGCGTGAGCTTCCGCGAGGCCACCAGCATGTGGTTCCGCACCGGCGAAGAGGAGGCCGAGCGCGCCGTGCGCGAGGCCGAGCGCGACGCCGCCGAGGCCAACGTCTTCGTGAACTTCGGGCCGCGACTCACGCGCACCCAGGCCATCCTGGTCGGCGCGTGCGGCATGCTCGCGGTGTTACTCATCCTTGCCCTGATCTAGCGGGCTAGCGGGGCGCCCTGGCCACGCGCGCCGCGGCCAGCAGCTCCGCGGTGGAGAGGGGGCCGCCCGACGCGCCGTCCGGATGCAGCCCGACCTGGGCGGCGAGCTCGCCGACCAGCTGCTCGGGCGTGCGCCCCGCGGCGCGCTGCGCGGCCAGGAAGGCGACGGCGTTGCGCTTGGCCAGGCGCACGCCGTGGTCGTCGACCACGAGCGGCACGTGCTCGAAGCGCGGCGTGCGCAGCCCGAGCGCCTCGTAGAGCAGGAGCTGGCGCGGCGTCGAGCCGAGCAGGTCCTCGCCGCGCACGACCTCGGTGATGCCCATGGCGGCGTCGTCGACGACGACGGCGAGCTGGTACGCGGGCGTTCCGTCGGAGCGGCAGATGACGAAGTCACCGACCGTGGCGTCGACGTCTTGCACGACGCGGCCGGCGCGCGCGTCGTCGAAGGTCACCGGGCCCGGGGCGACGCGGAAGCGCAGCGCGGGCGCGCGGCCGGTGGCGCGCTCGGGCGACCGATCGCGGCAGGTGCCCGGGTAGCGCGGGCCGTCCTCGCCGGCGTGCGGCGCGCTGCAGGCGCGCGCGGCCGCCGCCACGAGATCCTTGCGCGAGCAGAAGCAGCGGACGATGCGGCCGCTGGCCTCGAGGCGCGCGAGCGCGTCGCGGTAGTACGGCAGGCGTGCGCTCTGCTCGTAGGGCGCGTGCGGCCCGCCGACATCGGGTCCTTCGTCCCAGTCGAGACCGAGCCAGCGCAGATCGGCGTAGAGGCGCGCGGCCGCGCCGGGCACGGCGCGCGCGCCGTCGAGATCCTCGAGGCGCATCACGAACGCGCCGCCCGCGGCGCGCGCCGACAGCCAGGCCACGAGCGCTGTCCGCGCGGTGCCCAGGTGCACGTCACCGGTCGGGCTGGGGGCGAAGCGGCCGCGAACCGTCACGGCGAGGTTCCGCAAAGCCGCGCTTGCCACAGGCCCGACGGCACGTCGCGATCGTCGGCGTCGGCCACCAGCAGGAGCTCGATGGTGCCGTCGGCCTGCAGGCGCGCGTGGATCCCTTCGATCTTCACGCGGTCCGCGAGCGGCTCGACGCGCAGCACCCGGGCGCCGGGCGCGGCGCTCAGGATGCCCACGGCCGAGCCGACGCACTCGCCGTCCAGGAAGGTGCTCGGGCTGCGCTCCGCCGCGGCCGAGAAGACGATGCGTCCGTCGGGGAGCGGCGACGCATCGGTGAAGGTCAGCCGAACCCCGGCCAGCTCGGGCAGGACGACGGGGTGGATCGCGCGCAGCAGGTCGGCGCCCAGGACGCGCCCGCCGGCGAGCGCGGTCCGCACGCCCGCGAGGTCCAGGTCGACGACCGCGTTCACGCCCGCCGGACCGTTGCCGCGCTGGAACCGGCGCAGCAGCGCGCCGCTCACGGCCGCGCCCTCGAGGTTCAGCTGATCGGTGCCGCCCAGCTCGGCGGCGAGCGCGGCGTGGAGCGGCGCCAGATCGAAGCCGAACGGCGCCCCTTCGGCGACGGCGCGCCCACCCACCGCCGCGATCGTCGCGCCCGGCACGCACATGCCGCGGTGCCGCGCCGGCGTGGAGCCCGAGCCGAGCGCGCACACCCCTGCCCCGTCGATCGTCACCAGCGCCTCGACGTCGGCCTTGGCGCGCTTGCGTGCGGTCTCGTCCTCGGGCAGCTCACCCGGCCACATCAGCACGCGGCCGAGCGCGCCCCCGTCCGACGCCGCGTAGACCGCGAGGCTGTGCTCGTCGTCGGCGGCGACGACCAGCCGCTCGCCCACCTGCACCAGGCCGCTGGCCGCCGACACGTCCAGGGTCGCGATCCGCCGAAGTCCCAGCATCGGCGCATTGTTCCACTAGACTGGGCGACATGTCGCACTTCCTTCGCACGGTCGTGGTGGTGGCAGGGATCGGGGCGCTCGCCGCCTGCGGCGACGACGCCCCCGACGAGAACGCGCTGCCCGACGGCTGCGACCCGACAACCAAGGCCTGTACCGTCGAGCACGACTTCGGCGACATCACCCTCATGGCCGGAGAGGAGGGCACGGTCACGAACAGCGGCCCGTGCGCGCTGCTCGGGCTGCCCTTCGATCAGGACAAGGGCGGCGGGAGGCCGCCGCAGTGAGCGCCGCGGGCGAGCCGGAGGGCGGCGTGCGCGTCGAGCACGACGGCGCGGTCACCATCGTCACCATCGATCGCCCGGCCGCGCGCAACGCGGTCGACGCGCCGACCGCGGACGCGCTGGCCGCGGCGTTCCGCGCCTTCGACGCCGACCCGGCGCGCAGCGTCGCGGTGCTGACCGGCTCGCGTGGGACGTTCTGCGCTGGCGCGGATCTCAAGGCGCTCTCGACCGGACGCGGCAACCGGCTGACCCCCGACGGCGATGGGCCGATGGGCCCGACACGCATGCAGCTCGGCAAGCCGACCATCGCGGCGATCGAGGGCCACGCGGTCGCGGGCGGCCTCGAGCTGGCGCTGTGGTGCGACCTGCGCGTGGCCGCGAGGGACGCCACCTTCGGCGTCTACTGCCGGCGCTGGGGCGTGCCGCTCGTCGACGGCGGCACGCTGCGCCTGCCCCGGCTCATCGGCCAGTCGCACGCGCTCGATCTGATCCTGACCGGGCGCGGCGTCGCCGGCGACGAGGCGCTGCGCCTGGGCCTGGCGAACCGCCTGTGCGAGCCCGGCGAGGCGCTGCGCGCGGCGGTGGCGCTCGCGCACGAGCTGGCCGCGCTGCCGCAGCGCTGCCTGCGCTCGGATCGGCGCAGCGCGCTCGAGCAGTGGTCGCTGCCCGAAGAGGGCGCGCTCGCGCACGAGTTCGAGCTCGGCATGGAGACGATCATGTCGGGCGAGACCGCGGACGGCGCGGCGCGCTTCGCGGCGGGCGCAGGGCGGCACGGAAAAAAAGCGTAGCCCCCCCGGAAGAACGGTTCGTGCCGGCGGGCAGAGCATCCGGGTGTGGCCGACGCACGGCCGGAGCGTGATCGAGCACGAGATCGGGCACGCGCTCGGGCTGTGGCACGAGCAGCAACACTTGGACCGCGACGCGTTCGTGAACATCAACTGGTTCTGCATGCCGCAGAGCCGCTGGCACAACTTCGACAAGGCCGGCCTGCCCATTCGGCGCCTACGATTTCAAGTCGATCATGCACTACAGCTCGTTCTCGTTCTCGAGCGTCGACGGCTGCCCGGTGATGACCAAGGAAGACGGCTCGACCTTCAGCGGCAACTCGGTGCTGAGCGCGGGCGACATCGCGGCCGTCAACATCCTGTACTAGTACGGAATCAGACGGCTTTCGGGCCCACGTGTCCTGGCGAAATCGTGACACAACCGTGTACGGGCGCCGGGGCCGGGTCAGCCTAGAGTCCGGGGCATGGCGGTCATCATTCTCTTCATCGTGCACTGGCAACTGTCGGTGTTCTGCCAGAGCTTCTTCCTGCATCGCTACGGCGCGCATCGGCAGTTCACCATGTCGATGGGGTGGGAGCGTTTCTTCAACGTCCTCACCGCGGTGTCGCAGAACTCGAGCTACTTGAACCCGCGCGGCTACGCGATCCTGCACCGGATGCACCACGCCTACAGCGACACCGAGAAGGACCCGCACTCGCCCGCGATGCACAAGGCGCTGATTCCGGGGCTCTTCAAGATGATGTACCGGACCAAGGGCATCTACCACGAGATCGCCTACTACGAGAAAGACCCGGAGAAGCGCTTCGACGGCGAGTTCCCGCACTCGCCCATCCTGGACTGGATGGGCAAGAGCTGGGCCGTGCGCATCCTGTGGGGCACCGGCTTCTTCGTCTTCTACTGGTTCTTCGCGACTGCCACCTGGCAGTGGATCCTGCTGCCCGGCCACTGGATCATGGGCGCCATCCACGGCTCGATCGTGAACTGGGCGGGCCACCGCTACGGCTACCGCAACTTCGACGACCAGAAGGACGTGTCGCGCAACACGCTGCCCGTCGACTTCCTCACCGCCGGCGAGCTCTGCCAGAACAACCACCACAAGTACCCGATGAGCCCGAACTTCGCGGCCCGCTGGTTCGAGCTCGACACCACCTACCAGGTGATGAAGGTCCTCCACTGGGTCGGCATCATCGACATGAGCGGCGCGCAGAAGATGCGCTACGACGCCAAGGACGCGCGCACCGCCGCGTAGCCCGCCGCGCTCTCCTGCTGCTCTCGCCGACGTCCCGCCGTCCTGCTTCGCTCACCTACTCCGCGGGCGCCATCTTCTCGAGCTCCTGCCACCGTGCGTACAGGCGTTCGACCGCCGGCCGCGCCGCGTCGAGCGCCGCGACGAGCGTCGGGACCTCGGCCGCGCGATCCTTGTACACGTTGGGATCCGAGAGCGCGGCCTCGAGCTCGGCGACGCGGGCCTCCGCGGCGTGGATCGCCGCCTCGATCCCCGCCAGCTCCTGCTTCTCCTTGAAGCCGAGCTTGTTCGCCTTCGGCCCCGTGGGCGGGTTCTTCGTGGTGCGCGCGCCCGACGACCGATCTGCGCTCCGGCCGTTTCCGCTCGCTGCGGCCTTGGCCCCCGCCGCCTCGGCCTTCTTGCGCCGCAGGTAGTCGGAATAGTTTCCTTCGTGGAAGTTTACGACGCCGCCACCCTCGAAGGCGAGGATCCCGGTCGCCACGCGATCGAGGAACCAGCGATCGTGCGAGACGACCAGCGCGCAGCCGGGGAACTCGGCGAGCGCTTCCTCGAGCACGCCGAGCGTCACGAGATCGAGATCGTTGGTCGGCTCGTCGAGCACCAGGAAGTTGCCGCCGAGCCGCAAGAGGCGCGCGAGCTGCACGCGGTTGCGCTCGCCGCCGGAGAGCGTGCCGACCGGCGTATCGGCGAAGCTGTCGTCGAACAGCATCATCTTCAGGAACGACCGCACGTGTATCGGACCATCCTCGAGGAAGACCTGATCGTTGTCGCCCGCGACCTCCTGCAGCACGGTCCGGTCGTCGCGCAGATCGCTACGCGCTTGATCCAGGAACGCGAACTTCGTGTTGACCCCTACGGTCACCTTGCCCGAGTCGGGCGCCTGCGTGCCGAGGATGGTCTTCACCAGCGTGGTCTTGCCCGCGCCGTTGTCCCCGACGATGCCGATGCGGTCGCCGGGCTTCATGGCCAGGGTCAGCCCCGCGAACAGGCGCTTGCCGCCGATCGCGAGCGTCAGGTCTTCCAGGTCCACGATGGTCTTGCCGAGCCGGGGCCCGGTGGGCAACTTGAGGGCGAGCGAGCGCGGCGGCAGCTGCCCCGCGTCGGGCTTCGCCGACACCGCGGCGTCGAACCGTTCGATGCGCGCCTGCTGCTTGGTCTGGCGCCCCTGCGGACCGCGGCGGATCCAGTCGAGCTCGCGCTTCACGAACGAGGCGCGCTGCTTCTCGCGCGCGCTCTCGTTGCCCAGCCGCTCGGCCTGCTTCTCGAGGAACTTGGAATAGTTGCCCTCGTACGAGTAGAGCTGGCCGCGGTCGAGCTCGATGATCCGCGTGGCCACGCGATCGAGGAAGTAGCGATCGTGCGTGACCAGGAGCAGCGCGCCGGCGCGCTCGCGCAGGCGCTCCTCGAGCCAGGTGACGGTCGTCGCGTCGAGATGGTTGGTCGGCTCGTCGAGCGCCAGCAGCTCCGGCCCCGCGAGCAGCGCGCGCGCCAGCGCCACGCGCCGACGCTCGCCAATCGAGAGCTGCCCGACCGCGCGCTCGCTGGGCGGCAGCTGCAGCGCCGACGATAGGCCGCGCAGCTCGTACTGCAGCGACTCCTCGTCCTCGCCGCTCGCGCCGGCGCGCGCGCGCAGCCCCTGGCGCAGCACGTCCTCGACGGTGGCCACGTGGTCGAGCGGCGGCTCCTGCGAGACGTACTCCACGCGCAGGAGACGCTTGCGGGTGATGAGGCCCTCGTCGGGGCCGTCGCCCTCGCCGACCATGAGGCGGAGCAGCGTGGACTTCCCCGAACCGTTCAACCCGATCAGACCGATGCGATCTTCCTCGTGCACGGCGAGCGAGGCGCCGGCGAGGACGCGGCGGACTCCAAAGGCTTTTTCGACGTTCTGGACGGTGAGAATGGCGGTCATGGTTGCGACGCGGCGGACCTTACCTCACCTCGGCACGGACGCCAGCCGCGCATTTCGCACATGCCGTGCCAGCCCGCCCGTACTCCCCGCCAGGTCGTGCGCCGCGTTCCCCCGCTACTCCGCGGCTATTCCGCGGCTACTCCGCGGCGAGCAAGCGAGCGACCGCGGCCAGCGCCGCGGCATCCAGCTCGCGGCCGCGATGCACGATGCGCCCCTTGGCGTCGACGACCAGCAGCGCCGGCACGTTCATCGCGCCCACGGCGTCGGCGAGCGCGAAGTCGCGATCCAGGAAGACTGGATAGCGCACGCCCAGCTCGCGCACGAACGGCGCGACCTCGCCGCGGTCCTCGCCCACGTTCACGCCGACGACCAGGAGCGCCGGCCCGTGTGCGTCGGCGAACGTCTGCAGCCGCGGCATGGACTCGCGACATGGAGGGCACCACGTCGCGAAGAAGTCGATCACCATGGGTCGCCCGTCGGCCAGCTGCGTGAGCAGCAGCGGCTCGGTGGCCGCGCCGTGCTCGAACGCCGCGGGCGCGACCGCCACCGCCGGCAGCGATACCGGCTGGCGACCCGGCGCGCGCGCCGCGCAGCTGCCCACGAGCGCGAGCGCGCTCGCGAGCAGGATCGTGCTCACGGCGCCGGTGAGCACGCGCCGCGCTCGTCTTGCTCTCGGCCCTGCTCCCGCACCTGCCCTTGCCCTTGCCCTTGCCGCGGCGGTCCTCAAAACGACCGGCCCCATTCGAGCGCAAAGACGTCCATGGTCAGATCGTTCGAGCGCGTGTAGCGGTCGTAGCTGAGCGCGAACGAGTGCGGCCGCAGCCACGCCCAGCGCGCGCGCCGCGGCAGCACCATGAGCTTCACGCCCAGCTCGTGGGCGTCGAAGCGCGCCAGGTCCGAATCGGCGGTGCGCGGCAGGAGCGGCCGCGGCTCGAGCATGCGCGCGTCCTCGGTGTAGAAGTCGACCGCGCGCTGGCGGTGGAAGCGCCACGTCCCGCGCACCACCAGCCAGCGGGTGAGGTACTGGTAGGCGCGCAGCTCGACGGTGTGCGCGACGAGGCCGAAATCGTCGGCGTAGAAGCGGTAGGCCAGCTTCAGCGTCGTGGCGATGCCGGGCAGGTGCTGCGAGATGCGCCCGGCGAGCGCGTGGCGCAGGCGCTCGTGGGGGAGCTTCTCGCCGAGCGGCGTCAGGTAGCGGCCGCGCGGCACCGCGTTCCAGGTCTGCTCGAGCACGCCGACCTGGTAGGTGAGCCCGTAGGAGCCGTCGACCAGCGTGGTCGGCGACAGGATCTGGCTGCCTCCGAGGTTGGCGTTGACCGCGACGCGCGAGCGCTGCTCGTCGGTGATGCCGTCCTCGCGGATGTTGTCGAAGTAGTCGAACGTCGCGTTCCCCGAGAGCGTGAGCGTCGCGTTGTCCTCGGCGAGCCGGCGGGTCCACGCGGCGCCGTAGCTGCCGGTGCGCAGCGGCTCCTCGAAGCCGGCGGCGAAGTGCAGCGCGAGCGTGTCGACGCCGTGGTCGATGGTGCTCGCGATGTCGACGCTGGCCGACTCGTTCACGCGCGACGCGGAGGTGATCGCGTCGAGCGCGTCGGGCGACGCGGCGCTGACCACGTCGACCGGGATGGTCACGGTGTGGCGCACGTTCGGGCTCGAGCGGATGCGGAACAGCGCCATCGGCTGGAAGATGATCGCGTCCTCGGAGCCAGGATTGCCGTCGAGGCCCTCCTGCGACTGGTAGCCGTGTCCGCGTTGATCGAACCAGCCGATGCGCAGCTCGAACGACTCGACCTGCGGCTCGTCGGCGGCGCCGCGCTCGCGCTCGCGCTCGGCGTGGGTGGCGGTGGGCATGCCCTCGTCAGCGTGCGCGACCGACGGGGCGAGCTGGACGGCGAGCGCGGCGAGCGCACACGCCGCGCGCACCCACGCGGCGCTCACGCACACCGTGCGCGCGCTGCTAGTTGCCACAGCCGCAGCCTCCGCCCGCGGACTTGCCGTCGCCGCCGCCGGCGCCTTCCCGCGACGTGTGCTGCTTGCGCTTGGCGCGGGCCTCGAGCTCGGAGTCCTCGGCCTGCATCGTCGGGTCGGCCAGGTAGCGACGCCGGTTCTGCGGGACGATCACGCACCCCGCCATGGCGGCCAGCACCGTGATCCAGAGCGCCGCGCGCATCGCGCGCAGGAAAAACGACATATCGGACAAGCGGTCGATTGTTGCATGACAGACCACCCGCCTGGCAAGCGGCTGACCGCCTGCGGGCGCCCGCGGGCGACCGGCCATCCTCAGGACTGCGGCAGCGCCGCGACCAGCACGACTTCTCCCAGCGGCACGGGACCGCCGCCCGCCGGCTCGAGCGTGACCGCGAGCGTGTCGGCGCCGCCCGCGAGCAGCGCGGGATCGATGAGCGCCATGATCCGGCCGTCACCGGTGCCGCGCAGCAGCCCGGCGGCGAGCTTCTGGTCGCCCTTGATGACCCACAGCTCGTAGTCCTTGCCCGCGGGCGCCTGGACGCCGCTCGCGACCACCATGCCCTGCCGCTCGTGCAGGTTGACGATCGCGGTTGCGCGCGAACCGAGCGTGCCCTTGGCCTCGAAGCTGACCACGCGCGTGGCCGGGTGCTCGAGCATGGCGACCGCCTTGGTCTGCAGGTCGAGCTGATCGCGCGCGAGGCGCAGGTCGGCCTCGCAGCGGACGCGCGCCTCGCTCGCGACGGTGGCGAAGGCACGTGCCTGCTCGTGACCCTGCACCGCGGCGCGCGTGGCACTCATCAGGTCGGCGCGTCCGCGCCGCTCCTCGCCGAGCCGGCCGCTCATCCAGAAAAGGTAGAGCGCGGCCGCCGCGAGCAGCGTCCACGGCAGCGCACCCAGCGCAAGGCGGCGCGCGCGGCCCTTGGCCGGCCGCGGGCGCGGCGCGGTCGTGGTGTCGATCTCGGCCGCGCCGGCGCGCGCACCCACCGTGGGCGAAGCCGCCACGGGCGCTGCGGGCGCGAGGCTCGCTGCAGGCGTGGGGATCTCTGCGGCTGCGGCGGTCGCCACGCTCGCCACCGCAGCCTCGGCGCCGATCGCGCGCTCGATGGCCGCCCAGGTTCCGGCGGCCGGTGCCTCGGGCGGCAGCGCCGCGCCGAGCGCATCGATGGTGCGGCGCGCCTGCGCCAGCGCCTCGTGGCAGCCCTCGTGCGGCCCCGCGCCGGCCAGGTGCGCCTGGGCAGCCGCTTGCTCGTCGGCCTCGAGCGCGCCTAGCGCCCACGCGGCGCACTGCTCCTTGAGCTCCGCGCAGGTCACGACTGGCCTCCGCCGAGCAGCCCGGCCAGCTTGTCGAGCGCCAGGCGCACGCGCGTCTTCACGGTGCCGAGCGGCTCGCCGGTCGACTCGGCGATCTCGCGCTGGCTGCGGCCCTCGTAGTACGCGAGCTCGATCACGCGCCGCTGCGGCTCGGGCAGCTGCGCGAGCGCCGCGAGCACGCGCTCCCGCTCGGCGTGCTGCACCGCGTCCTCGAGCGGCGACGGGGCGTTCTGCGGGCGCTGCTCGCGCGCCAGCCCGGCGACCGAGCGTTCGCCGGCGCCGCGGCTGCGCAGCCGGTCGATGGCCCGGCTGCGCGCGATGGTCACGATCCACGCGCGCACCGCGCCGCGGGCCGGGTCGTACTGCCCGGCGCGACGCCACACCTCGACGAACGTCTCCTGCACGGTCTCCTCGGCCTCCGAGGCCGAGCCGAGCACGCGCAGCGCGACCGCCTTGGTCCGCCCGACGTAGCGTTCGTAGAGCGTCTTCAGCGCGCTGGCGTCGCCGCGAGCGCACCGCGCACAGAGCTGCGCGTCCTCGTCGGGAACGGCGGCTTCGCCGACGGGATGCGACCAGACCATGGCAGCTTCATACCTCAACCGCGCGCCGATTGCCCGCGACGAAATCCCCACGCCCACAGCACGCCGGCCACCAGGCCGGGCACCACGACGATCGCCTGCAGCAGGAACGCGATCGCCGAGTTCTTGGTGTCGCCCTTGTAGTCGAGCCCGTTGCGACCGACGAACGACGCGATCAGCGTGATGAGCCAGTTGCCCCACGCCGACGCCTGCGTGGTGAGCCCGAGCGCGCGCAGCCCGCGCGCCCCATGGCTCAGGTACTCGAGGGTGAAGGCGACGCCCAGGATCCACAGGCCACCGAGCAGCGCGTTCAGGTGCGCCGCCAACGCCAGGCGCGGCAGGTCGACCTTCACCTGGCCGGTGAGCGCCGCGGCCGACCAAAGCCCGGTGGCCAGCCCGACGGCGAAGAGGGTCGCGCCCGAGCGGGCGAGACGTCGGCGGAGCTCGATGGCGGCAAGATCCATGCGAGGAAGGTACGCCCGGCGCGCGCGGTTGGATGTGCCGGATCATGACGCGACTCTCACGAGGGTCGGCGTCTGCCGCCGCGGGCCTTGGCGCGCCCCCGCCGGTGGATGGTAAAACCCTTCTCGTGAGCGAGGATGCCCGCGAGCACGCGGTGGTGATCGGGGGCAGCATGGCGGGGCTGCTGGCGGCCCGCGCGCTCGCCGATCACTTCGGCCAGGTCACCGTGATCGAGCGCGACGTCCTGCCCGAGACGGCCGCGCCGCGCCGCGGCGTGCCGCAGGCGCGCCACCTGCACGCGCTGCTCGTCGGCGGACGCGCGGCCATCGCCAGCCTCGTGCCCGGGATCGAGGAGGACCTGGACCGCGCGGGCGCGCCGGTGATCGATCCCGGGGTCGAGGGCCAGTGGCGCGGCAAGTTCGGCTGGCTGAAGATGCCCGGGCCCACCGACCTGCTCACCCGCTGCGTGAGCCGCGACCTGCTCGAGCACCTGGTGCGGCAGCGGGTGAGCGCGCACCCGCGCGTGACGGTGCGCTCCGGCGTGGGCGTGACCAACTTGATCGCCGAGCGCGCCGACGGACGCATCGGTGCGCGCGTGAGCGGGGTGCGGCTGGCGACCGGCGAGGCGCTGACGGCCGGCCTGGTCGTCGACGC
>JBKJOI010000911.1:0-4628 GCA_046595695.1 Haliangiales bacterium
AGATCCCTGATGAAATCAACGGCATCCTGCGCCTCGAGATCGCCGAAGTCGCAATCGTCGACGACCTGCATCAGGCTCCGGCGGCCGTCGAACAGGCGCAGGATGCCGTTGATTTCATCAGGGATCTCGGAGAGGCGCTCGCCGAGCTCCTTGTAGTCGACCTCGAACACGGTCTCGAGCGCGGGCAGCTGCTCGAGCAAGCGGCCCCACTCGTCGAGGCGGCGCATGCCTTCCATGAGCAGGCCCTGCGACGACAGATCGATCACGTCCTTGCGACGGACGTTCTTGAACTCGACCTCGAACTGCCCCTCGACCCAGATGAGCAGGCGGTAGACCGCGTCCGCGCCCTGGAGTGAGCCGCACTCGGCGTCGATGACCTTGCCGCTGCGGAAGAAGATGGCCCCGCGCCGCGCATCCGACGTGAAGTGGATGACGCCCGACTTGCGGCTGATCTCGATCGTCTGGATCAGATCGACGACCGCCATGTCGGAGAGCTGACCGGCAAATTTGGTCTTGGTGTCGCGCTTCTCCTGCAGCGAGGCGCGCTCCTTCTTCTGCAGTAGGATGCGGACGCGAGTGAGGATCTCCTTCAAGTAGATCGGCTTGGTGAGGTAGTCCTCCACGCCGAGCTCGAGCCCGCGAATCTTGTCCTCGACCGACTTCTCACTCGTCAGGAAGATGAACGGGATGTCTGCCCAGGCGGGCGCCTCCTTGAGGAGGCGGCAGAAATCGAAGCCGTCCATCTCCGGCATGTGCGTGTCGGAGATCACCAGATCCGGATGCGACGTCTCGACCTTCTCGAGCGCATCGATGCCGTTCACGGCGGTCGTGACGTTGAATCCGGCCTTCTTGAGGGAAACCTCGAGGACGCGAAGACTCCTCACGTCGCCGTCCACGAGTAGCAGGCTCTGTTTGGCCACGGACCTTCGTCCCCCCGACGGATAGTCACTGCAACAAGATCGAGGTGGCAGATCATATCTGCCGCCGGGGCCTTTCGCCAGCCTACGTCACGGGTTAGCGTGAACCGCGAGCGCGGCCGCCGGTACGAATCGCCCAGGACGCTCGCGGCCCGCGCCCAGGAGGGCGCGCCTTCCGCGGCGAACGCCGAGTTAAACGATATGTCATGTAACGTATGGTCATGGTCACGGTGAACCTTGCCTCTATCTGATACCCATGCGACGCAACTACGGCGTGCCACCGGTGCGTTCGGCGTCACGGTGGACGAACCGCTCCTGGCCGTGCTCGGTCGTTACCTCGACATCCTGCTCCGCTGGAACGAACGCATCAACTTGACGGCGGTCCGAGATACCGAAGGCATCGTGGAGCGCCACTTCGCGGATAGCCTCGCGGTGATCCCACACATCCCCGCGCAAGCGGCCACCCTGATCGACGTGGGCACGGGCCCCGGATTTCCGGGAGCGGTGGTCGCGCTCGCGCGGCCTGACGTGGCTGTGACGCTCGTCGAGTCGAACCACAAAAAGTGCGCCTTCCTCGAGACCCTGCGGCGCGAGCTCCCGCTACCTCGAACTGTCGTCCGCAGCCAGCGGGTCGAGGACGTCCTCGCTCGCCCGGACTTCTCTCCGTTCGACGTCGCCGTCTCGCGCGCGACCCTGGACCTCCCGGACTGGCTACAACTCGGCGCGCGTCTTGTCGGTCCCAAATCGGGCCTCGTGCTCGGGATGGAAGGCGCCGACCTCCGCACCCTTCCCCCGGGCGCAACCCGCCACCCGTATCCCCTGGGCTCCTCTACCCGCTCCCTCATCCTGTTCCACGTGGAACATTAGGATCTTACTTTCGGGACGGTGTTCAGGATCTTACTTTCGGAGATCTTACGTTCGGCGAACGGGTGGGCGCCCGCGGACTGGCGAACTGGCCGGCGCGGCTGCGAACCGGCGAACCGACCGGCGCCGCCGCGAAGCCGCGAACCGGCCAGCGCGGCTGCGAACCGGCGAACCGGCCGGCGCCGCCGCGAACCGGCGAACCGCCGGGCGCCGCCGACTGGGACGCCCTCGACCAGGATCGGCGGGCCCAATTCGGAGCCGCGGCGCTACCAGGCCGCCGGCTGGCAATGCGTCAAGCCGCGCTCTGACACGCGGCAATGGTGGTGGATTGTGCTCACGATATGAGACTCATCGAGCTTCTTGCGAGCAGCGCCCAAGCGCGCCCGGACGGACGCCCGGATGCGCGCACCTCCAGTGAGCGCATGGCCCCACGAACGATCAGCGCGCCTCTCGAACGCCCGGAGCGTTCCACGTGGAACATCGACGTCGACGGCCCTGGGGCTGCCTGTTAGATTACGCGCCGTGGGACTCTCCGAGGAGCTGAGCGAGGAACTGACCCGCCTGGACGGGCTCGGTCTGCGGCGGAGGATGCGCCCCATCGACGGCCGGCAGGGAGCGACGATACGGGTCGATGGCCGGGACGCGATCAACTTCTCCTCCAACAATTACCTCGGATTGGCCGACCACCCTGTCCTCGCGGCCGCGGCCCGCGAAGCTATCGATCGATTCGGAACTGGAGCGGGCGCGTCCCGGCTGATCGCCGGAAGCCTCGAGCCGCACCGGGGGCTCGAGCGCGCGCTCGGACGACACCACGGCCAGGCGGCTCTGCTCTTCAACTCCGGCTACCAGGCCAACCTCGGGCTGATCTCCGCCCTGGCGGGCCCCGAAGACGCCGTCTTCTCGGACGAGTTCAACCACGCCAGTCTCATCGACGGCTGCCGTCTCTCGCGTGCCCAGGTCCAGGTCTACAGGCATCGGGACACGACGGACCTGGCCGGCCGCCTCGCCAGCGTCAAGGCACGCCGCAAGCTGGTCGTCAGCGACACCCTCTTCTCCATGGACGGCGACCTCGCCGACATACCCACCCTTCGCGAGCTCGCCACCCGTCACAGCGCCGCGCTGTTGCTCGATGAGGCTCACGCGGTGGGCGTCCTCGGACCCGCAGGGCGTGGCCTCGCCGCTGCCTCGGAGACCCCCGTCGACGCGTTCACCGGGACCTTTGGGAAGGCCTACGGCGGCTTCGGCGCGTTTGTCGTCGCCGCGCAGCCCATTATCGACTACCTGGTCAACCGCGCGCGCAGCTTTGTGTTCAGCACCGCGCTGCCACCCGCCGTGGCCGCTGCTGCAGAGGCGGCGGTCGAGCTCGTCGCAGGCCCGTTCGGCGACGAGCAGCGCCGCGCGCTGCACGAACGGATCCTCCAGTTCCGCGACGGTCTCGCGCACCTCGGCCGGCTGGCACCAGGCGCAGGCGAGTCGCCCGTCTTTCCCTTCCTCATCGGCGACGACCGCCGGACCATGGAAGTCAGCCAGGCGCTCCTCGAGCGCGGCATCTTCGCGCAAGGCATCCGGCCGCCGACGGTTCCGCCCGGCACCGGAAGACTCCGATTCGCTCTCATGTCGACCCATACCCCGGCGCAGATCGACGCGGCGCTCGCCGCCCTGACCGATCTCGAACGCGCCGGACGCCTGTGACCCGCGCGCTGTTCATCACCGGCACCGATACGGGTGTCGGCAAGACCACGTTCTCGGTCGGCCTCCTCGCCGCCTGGCGACGCCGTGGCCTCCGGGTCGCGGCGCTCAAGCCTGCAGAGACCGGCTGCCGCCCGGCGCACGACGAGGCGCTCTGGCCCGAAGACGCCGCCCGGCTACGTGCTGCCACGGGGCAACTCGACCAGCCCATTGCGACGGTCTGCCCCAACCGATACGCACTTCCCGCGGCCCCCTCGGTCGCCGCCCGCCGCGAAGGCCGCGCGTTCGATCTCGACGCCGTCCGGCTGGCGCGCGCCGCGCTGGTTGTGGGCGCCCCCCACGCGCTGCTCATCGAAGGCGCGGGGGGCCTGCTCGTTCCTTACGCACCGGGGCTCACTGGCGCGGATCTCGCGCGGGCCCTGGCGCCGATCGCCGTCCTCATCGTGGCGCGCGCCGGCCTGGGCACTATCAACCACACCGCGCTCACTGTGTTCGAGCTGCAGCGGCGCGACCTGCCCATCGTGGGCGTGGTGCTCAACCGGGTTCACGCCGAAGTCGACGCGTCCGAGGCCGACAACCCGCGAGAGATCCAGTCGCTCACCGGTGTACCCGTGCTCGGAACGCTTCAACACGTCGCGGAGGCAGCGGCGCAGAGTCTCGAGACGCTCGGCGCCGCGGTCGACTCCGCCATCGACGTCGACGCGCTCTTCGGCGCGCTTCCGATCAGCCGCCCGGGCGCCGCGTGACCGTCAGGTCGCGCGCGAGCGAGACGTACTCCTTCAGGATCCAGCGCAGCCCGCGGCGGACGTCGCGATACTGAAGGCTGTCCTCGATCCACCAGGCGACCGCGTCCAGACCGACGCGGCGGAACCAGAGCACGGCACGCCGGGAGTGGAACGGCTGAGTGACCACGACCACGCAATGCACCCCGCGCAGCCGCAGTAATACCTCGATATTACTGGCATTCGTCGACGTATTCGCCGACGCAGACTCGATTACCAGCGCGGTCGCGGGCACGCCCAGCTCGCGCGCGCGGCCGGCCATCGCGTCGGCCTCGGTGACCGCCGCGACGATTCCAGGACCGCGACCGCCTGTCATGCAGAGCAGCGGCGCGAGACCTGCGCGCCACGCGGCAACACCGGCGCGCACGCGTTCCTC
>JBKJOI010000083.1:0-3858 GCA_046595695.1 Haliangiales bacterium
CGGGGGTGGCGAGGTCGACCGCGTGCCGCTCGGCTGCGGCTGCCGCGCGGGCGGCGGGGGCGGCGGGGGCGGCGGGGGTGCGCTGCTCCTGCTGGTGGCGGGTCTTCTCGTTCGTCGTCGTCGGTAGCGCCGCTGCATCGACCACACAATGCGCACGCTGGGGCACGCGCGCTCTGGTCACGGGCGGCGCATGGTCCTGCACGGCTGGCGGCTTCGGTACGGTCGGGCAATGGCTGTTGAAAGTTCGTGGCGCGCGCAAACAGGGCAAGGACGTCCTCGACTTCATGGTCCGCAGCGTGACCGCTCGCGTGTTCGGCACGCCGCCGCCGCGGCTGATTGCAGCCCGCCTCACGGCGGCCTGATCAGCCCCCGCTGGCGACTGACCGGGCCACGGTCGGGAAGTAGCGACATCGTCTCGCCCGGATGTGCGCACACGGCCTCGTGCAGGCGCTCAGCGAGCGCCGACAACTCCGCCGGCGACCGACGACCACCACTCGCCCGGCCCTTGGTCCGCGGCGTCTCCGTGCGCGCCCGCTCGACCGCCGCCGCCGCAGCTCGACGCAGACGGGCAGGGCCGTGCCCGAGGTCACGCCGCGTGACGACCCGCGGCTCGGGGCGCCACGCGACGATGGCCTCGAGCACGGTGTCGGCGACGTCGTCGCCGGCTTGGTCGCGGAGATAGGCACGGATGGCTTCGAGATGCCGGCGACCGAGGTCGGACGGAACCTCGCGAAGCGGTCGTTCTTCGGCTGCTTCCGACCTACGAGGCAGGCATCCTGCCGGCCGGTACTCCTCCAGGCACCCGACGGCACGCCCGCCGGATCTCGAAAGGGCCACACATGACTCGAACTCGTCTCTCGCTGGCTCCGCTGCTGCTCTTCGCATGCGCGGTCGAGACCACCCCCTCCGAGGTCGGTGCCGACGACGACCTCGACAGCGTCGCGGCGACCATCGTCACGGTCGCCACTCCTCTCGATCCCACGATCATGGTGATGGGCGACTGGGACTGGCACGTCCGCGCCGACGGTGGCTCGCGCTGTACCGACATGATCGATCGCGCGTCGGCCGCCGGGGCGGCGTCCGTCGCGCTCGTGCCTACCCACGGGTTCTTCGCCGACCAGATCGGCACGACCGACCGCGGCACGCCGCTCTACGAGAACCGTGGCTACTGCTACAAGAGCGGAACGTCCTGCTTGCCGTTCACCGCCGCAGACATCGCCTCCTTCGAGGCCGGCATGCGCACATGCCTGCACCGCGCGGTCCACCACGGGCTCGATCTGGCCGTGATCCCGCACCTCGACGACGGCCGCTTCGCCGGTGCGTGGCGCAACAGCCTGATCTTCGATCCGACGGCGCGCTACGACGGCCATACCTATGGCGACGTGCTGCTGTACCCGCTGGCGCGCGCCATGCGTGACACGATGAGCAGCACCACGCGGGTCTACTTCGCGCTGCAGGGCGAGATGGGCGCGACGGTGTTCGCGCATCCCGCGGGCAACCACGCGATGCTCGGCGAGATCCGGCAGATCATCGTCGCCGGAGACAGCAGCCGGGCGAGCCGCGTCCAGGTCGGGCTGAGCATCAACTTCAACTTCGTCGCGGGCGGCGCGCCACTGGCGAGCCAGGCGCAACTGGTCGCGCTGCACCGCGACGCGGACTTCCTCGGCATCTCCTGCTACGGGGCGGTCGACGCCTATCCGTCGGAGGCGAACTTCGATCGCGCGTTCGACGGCTTCGCCGGCGAGCTGGCCGGCTACGGCATCGATCTCTGGTCGCTGCACCGCTACGACAACCTTCGACTGCACTGCTCGGAGCTGGGGATCGGCGCCGGGCGCGACGGCGGTGGCAGCTGGCCGGCGACGACGCGCGAACAGGCCGCCTCGACGCCCTACTTCGGCATCTACGGCGAGTACCGCGCCGCGAAGGATCCCTGGCAGGGCGACCTCTCGGCGTTCCGGCGCGACTACTACCGCGCGTTCCTCGGCTACCTGCGTGGCGTGGGCCGGTGGCGGATCGACCGCGCGTTCATCTGGAGCCTCGACTCGTGGGACGTCCAGGCGATCTATCCGATCTCGACGAGCAGCGAGGGCTCGTACCGCGACGGCGTCGTCGTCGACGCGATCATCGCGCACAACGCCGCGGTTCGCCTGAGCACCACCTACCCGGCCTGCGCTGACGCGACCTCGGATCCCGACGGCGACGGCTGGGGCTGGGAGGGAGACCGGACCTGCACGACCTGGCCGGCGTGCAGAGCATCGACCTCCGATCCCGACGGTGACGGCTGGGGCTGGGAGAAGCAGCGCACCTGCCGCGTCCGCACCACGTGCACCGACGCACCGATGGCCATGGGCTACACGTGCGAGCAGCAGGCGGCCTGGGGTAAGTGCACCGCGGTGTGGATGGTCGCCAACGGCTGGTGCGCGCGGACCTGCGGCCGCTGCTGAGCCGAGCCATCCGCTCGCCACGCTGACGGGTCGACGACCTCGGCCGCGTCGAATAGCGAAGCCGCGGGCACGTCGAGCGTTGCGAGCGCACAGGGCGACGACGTGATCCTCGTGCACGTGCACGAAGGATGGAGGATCGCCGAGCACATCCGCGACGTCGCCGATCGTCACACCGGAGAGCGTGTTGACGCGGGCGACAGCTCCTGCACGACGTCGAGGAGCTTGCCCTCGAGCGTCATGGTTACGCCGCCTCCGCGTCGCTGGCGGTCGCGAACGACTGGCCGAGGATGAGGTCGGCCGCCTTCTGCGCCGCGGCATCGGCCTGCACGACGAGCTTTGCATCGCCACGGAGGACCTGGAGCCAGCTCGCCAGGTAGGCGGCCGAGTTGTCGAGCGTCGCCGTCGCGATCCCGCAGTGGCCGCAGAGGAACGCGACACCCATCTCGGCGATCAGCTCCTCGCGACTGTACTCGTACGAGGCGAACCGGGTGGGCTCCGTGACGCCCATGCGCGCCAGGCGCTTCGCGTGACCGCTGGCGTGCGTGAGCTCGTGGAAGAGCGTGGCGTAGTACGCCTCGGCGCCGAGGGAGGTCTCGCGCGTCGGCCGCGTGACCGTGTCGTCCGTCGGCCGGTAGGAGGCCATGGCGCCGCGGTGCTGCAGCGTGGGCGCGTCCGGCATCGTGCCGACCTCGCCGCCCGCGCGGCAGTGCGTGTACCCGACTCGGCCCCGTCGACCCTCCGCTTTCCGAACTGGCCGCGCAGGCCCCTGTGAACTGTCGTTCGGCTCCGCCCTCTTGGCCCCCACCGCGGGTCGTGGTGCCGGGACCCCGGTCCCAATGACATCGCCCGGTTATGGGATGTAGGTCCGGCGGCACGAGCCATGCAACCTCCCGGAAACGTGCTTCGTGACCGTCTCGGTGACCGCTACAGGCTGCTCGCTTCGGTGAGAACGACCCCGGTGTATCGCGAGGTCATCGCGCGGGACGAGCGGCGCGGCACCGATGTGAAGCTGTGGCTGGTCGGCGAGGCGATGCTCGATGATCCCTCGGTCGCCGGGCGCTTCGTCGGCGCGGTGCGCTCGTGGCTCGATGCGCCGGTGCCGGGCGGCATGCGCCTGTCGGGCGGCGGCGTGGTCGCGGGCACCGCGTACGTGCGCGTCCCGGTCGCCAAGGTCGAGTGCCTGCGCACGCGGCTCTTGCACTGGCGGCCGAGTGTCGACGACGTCACGCGCATCGTCGGCACGCTCGTCGAGACCATGACGGCGGCGCACGAGCGCTGCTGGCTGCACGGCCTGTTCACCGCGCGCGACGTGTTGTTCCACGACAAGGGCGTGGTGATCGGCGGCATCGGCCTCTGGCAGACCCTGGCGCGCCGGCCGATGCTGGCGGCGCTGTGGCACGAGGCGCACTGCCTG
>JBKJOI010000292.1:0-4282 GCA_046595695.1 Haliangiales bacterium
GCATCCCGACGTCGACGCGGTCCTGGCGCTCGCGCTGGCCAAGGATCCGGCGATCCGCTACCAGCGCGCCTCGGAGCTCGCGCGCGACCTGGCGGCCGCGGTGCGCGGCGAGCTGGCGGCCGACGCACGCACGCGCGCCGCGAAGCTCGTCCGCATAGCCCCGGTGACCGCCGGCACGATGACGGCGGGATAATCCACCATGACCCGACCCTGGAAGATGAGCTCGGCAACCTTGCGCAGCGTCGGTCGCGTGCTCAAGGAGGCCGCGCTCCCGGGGACCGACCACGACGGCTGGATGCCCGGCTTCAACGTGCAGGCGGTCTTCCGCGGCAAGGTCGTTCTCCTCGTCGTCATCATCATCACCAACCTGCTGCTGCTCGGCTCGATGCGCGCCAACCCCGACCTGGACTACGGGGTGGCGAGGTTCGCGCTGTTGCTGAACGACGGCTTTCTGGTCTGCGACCTCGTCCTCGCGGTCCTCTTCTTGCGCCGCTGGTCTCGCTGGTATCCGTTCTGGTTCGTGGTCTCACTCAGCCTGGACCTGGCGACGATTATGGTCTGGGCACAGGTGACGGGCAGTGTGACGAGCTACTTCCTGGGCGCCATCTTCGTCGGCATTCTCGTCGTGCGTGTCACGCTCACCTACCGCATCGCCGTGGCCGTCACCGTGATCGCCTCGGTCTCGCACGCGGTCATCTACTTCCTCGAGCTTCGCGGCGTGCTGCCCTACGCGCCCATCATCAAGTCGGATGGACAGAGTCTGTATGCCAGCCTCGGGTTTCGCGAGATGGCCGCATCCGCGCTCGCGATGACCTATCCCGTGGCATTTCTGTCGTCCAACTTCTACGCGAAGATCGTTCGCAAGCAGCGAAACGAGCTCGAGCAGGCGCGGCTAGAGCTGCGCCGGGCGGTCGACAAGGCCAAGCTCGGGCGCCTGTCCGGCACCCGGCTGGGCGACTACGCGGTCGAGGACCTGCTCGGCCGGGGCGGCATGGGCGAGGTCTACGCGGCGAAGCGGCAGAAGGACGGCAAGCAGGTCGCGATCAAGCTGCTGCACGCGCATCTCGGAGACGACCAGGAGATGCGTGCGCGCTTCCGACGCGAGGCCGAGGTCGTGCGCAAGATGCCCAAGGGCACGGTCGCGGCGGTGTACGAGTTCGGGACCAACGAGGACGGCTACGACTACATCGTGATGGAGCAGCTGCGCGGCGAGGATCTGGGTGCGTTCTTGCGCCGGCGCGAGCGGCTCGAGCCGGGCGAGGTGCTCGCGATCGTGGACGGCGTGGCGGCCGGGCTCGACGCGGCGCACGCGCTGGGCGTCGTGCACCGCGATCTGAAGCCGCAGAACGTCTTCCTGTGCGGCGAGCCGGGCACCGGCGAGCGGCCCGACGTGCGCTTGCTCGACTTCGGCGTCGCGCGGCTGCACGAGGCGGCGTTCGCGCAATCGATGACGGCGACGGCGGCGGTGATCGGCACGCCCGGGTACATGCCGCCCGAGCAGGCCGGCGGCGGCGTCGTGGGGCCACCCGCCGACATCTTTGCCCTCGGCGCGATCGTGTACCGGGCGATCACCGGCAAGCCGGCGTTTCCGTCGCGGAGCGCGGCGGGCGCGCTGTTCGAGGCGCTGCACTACGACCCGTCGCCGCCGAGCGAGGCGGTGGCGGGGCTGCATCCCGACGTCGACGCGGTCCTGGCGCTCGCGCTGGCCAAGGATCCGGCGATCCGCTACCAGCGCGCCTCGGAGCTCGCGCGCGATCTGGCGGCCGCGGTCCGCGGCGAGCTCGCCCCCGACGCACGCACGCGCGCCGCGAAGCTCGTCCGCGCCGCGCCGGTGACCGCCGGCACGATGACGGCGGGATGAAGCGCCGGCACGATGACGGCGGGATGAAGCACCGCCGCCTTCGTTACTTCCGGTAGCGCGTGGCGTCGATGCCGTACTTCTTGATCCACTTGTGGATCGCGCCGCGGCTGCGGCCCATGGCCTTGGCCACCTCGAGCACGCTGCCTTGGTGCTGGCGCAGCAGCGCCACGAGCTGCGCCTGGCGACGCGTGTCGAGGTCGCCTGGCTCGCCGGCATCGGCCGCGGCGTCGGCCGGGGTGTCGAGGCCCGCGCCGGCCTCGTCGTCTTCCGCGTCGTCGTCGTCGTCGACCCGGTCGCTCTTGTCGCTCCGGTCGCCCTTGTCCTTGCCGATGCGGTCGAGCGGTTCGCCCGCGGCCGGCACGGTGACCGGGTGGCCTGGGCGGACGTCGAGCGTGTTGCCGGTCAGCAGGCCGAGACCGGAGCGCAGGAGGTTCTCGAGCTCGCGCACGTTGAGCGGCCAGGGATGCGCCATGATCGCGCGCGCCGAGTCGCGGTGCAGCGCGAGGTCCTCGAGCCGCTCGGGCGCGAGCTTGCGCAGGAGCGTGGCGAGCAGCAGCCCCAGGTCCTCGCGGCGTGCGCGCAAGGGCGGCAGGCGCACGACCACACCGGAGAGCCGGGCCCACAGATCGGCGCGGAACTGGCTGCGCGTGACCATGCCGGGCAGGTCGCAGTGCGTCGCCGAGACCACGCGCAGGTCGACGCGCTCGGCCTGCCGCGCGCCCAGCGGCCGGACCTCCTTCTCCTGGATCACCCGCAGGAGCGCCGCCTGCGAGGTCGGCGGCAGGTCGCCGACCTCGTCGAGGAAGAGCGTTCCGCCATGCGCGGCCTGGACCAGGCCAGGCTGATCGCCGAGCGCGCCCGAGAACGCGCCCTTCTTGTAGCCGAACAGCTCCGACTCGATGAGCGATTCCGGTATCGCGCCGCAGTTCACCGCCACGAACGCGCCGCTGCGCCCGGACAGCGCGTGCACCGCGCGCGCGATCAGCTCCTTGCCGGTGCCGGTCTCACCCAGGATGGCGATCGTGGTGTCGACGCGCGCGAGCCGGCGCAGCTCGGCGAGCTGGTGGCCGAGCGGCGGGTTGAGCGTGGCCAGGCCGCCGGTGGCGTCGCCGCCGATCGAGGCCACGAAGTCGGAGGGCTCGAGCTCCGAGGTCGGCACCGCGTCGTGGAAGATCAGGAAGGTGTGACCGAGCTCGAGCAGGTCGCCGGCGCTCAGGCGGCGCTTGCCGGCGATGCGCGCGCCGTTCACCATCGAGCCGTTCTTGGAGCCGAGATCCTCGAGCGTCCAGATGGTGCCGGTGCGCACCAGGCGCACGTGCTCGCGCGAGGTGCGGCGGTCGGGCAGGCTGAGCTGCAGCAGGTGACGGCCGGCCTCGGTGACGCGCGCGGCGTGCCGCTCGTTGCCGCGGCCGAGCTGGACCTCGTCGATGCCGTCGAGGGAGTGGCGGCTGGGCGCGGCGCACGGGCGATCGCAGTCGAGCACGAGGAAGAGCTGCGCGCGTGGCTTGACCCCTGCAAGCAGGCGTTCGTCGGTCCCGGGGAGCGTCGAGAACGTCGGCGTATCTTCCACTTCTCTTCGTATACCGCGGCCGCCCCGCCCGCGGAAGGTGCCATTCCGGCAGGTTGCTATTTCGGCACGTTGCCTAGTCATATTGACTAGGCAAGTTGTCTAGGCACGCGCGTCGTCAGGCCACATGCGGGGTCGCGTGCCCCATACGAACGTGAGCGCGATCACGGGAGACGTGAGCGCCGTCACGGGTCCGGACGCTGCCTCAGCGGTAGCGATCGGCGTCGATGCCCAGCTCGGTGAGCCAGCGGTGCAGCGCGCCGCGGCTGCACCCGAGCTCGCGTGCGGCGGCGGCGACGTTGCCGCGCTGGTTCTTCAGCGCCAGCTCGATCGAGGCGCGCCGCGAATCGTCCTCGGCGACGGGTGCGGCGACCGCGGCGCTCGGCCCGCTCGCGGCGCTCGGCCCGCTCGCGCCGCTCGCCCTGCCGCTGCCGTCCGCGTTCGCGTCCGCAGGCGCGTCGCTCTCCAGGCCACGCAGCACCAGCTCGGTGCCCGGCGACAGCGCCAGGCTGGTGCGCACGACGTTCTCGAGCTCGCGGATGTTGAGCGGCCACGCATGCGCGAGCGCGGCGCGCGCGCTGGCGCGCTCGAGCGCGAGCTCGGCGACGCGCTCCGGCGCGAGGCGCGCGAGCAGCGCCGCGAGCAGGAGCCCGAGATCCTCGCGGCGCGCGCGCAGCGGCGGCAGGCGCATCACGAAGCCCGACAGCCGGGCCCACAGGTCCGCGCGGAACTTGCCGCGCTCGACCAGCGCCGGGATGTCCTGGTTGGTCGCCGAGACCACGCGCAGATCGACCGCCTCGGGCGTGCGGCCGCCGAGCGGCGTCACCACGCGCTCCTGCAGCACGCGCAGGAGC
>JBKJOI010000324.1:0-9123 GCA_046595695.1 Haliangiales bacterium
GCACTGCTCGAAGCCATGCAGGAGCACCGCGTCACCGCCGGCGGGCACACCTATACGCTGGATGAGCCGTTCTTCGTGCTGGCCACCCAGAACCCCATCGAGAGCGCCGGCACCTACGCGCTGCCCGAGGCTCAGCTCGATCGCTTCATGCTCATGGTCAAGGTCGGCTACCCGACCAAGACCGAGGAGCGCGACATCATGGACCGGATGACCTCGCCGACCCCGGCGTTCGCCAGCCCGGTCGCCACGCCCGAGCAGATCCTCTCGGCGCGCCGGGTCATCGGGCAGGTCTACATCGACGACAAGATCAAGGACTACATCGTCAACGTGATCTACGCGACGCGCGAGCCGCGCGCGCACGGCCTCGCCGAGCTGGCCGACTTCATCGAGTACGGCGCCTCGCCGCGCGCGTCGATCTACTTGAACCTGGCCGCGCGCGCGCACGCCTTCCTGCGCCACCGCGGCTACGTCACGCCCGAGGACGTGAAGGCGGTCGGCGCCGACGTGCTGCGCCACCGCGTCTGCTTGACCTACGAGGCCGAGGCCGAGGAGATCACCAGCGAGGACATCGTGCGCCGCCTGTTCGAGCACGTCGAGGTCCCGTAAGTAGGGCCCCAGATGTCGATCCCCCGCGAGCTACTCAAGAAGATCCGCAAGATCGAGATCCACACCGCGCGGCTGGTGAACCAGCAGCTCGCGGGTCACTACCAGTCCGTCTTCAAGGGCCGCGGCATGGCTTTTTCCGAGGTCCGCCAGTACCAGGCGGGCGACGACGTCCGCTTCATCGACTGGAACGTCTCGGCGCGCATGAACGAGCCATACATCAAGCTCTTCACCGAAGAGCGCGAGATGACGGTCGTGCTGCTCGTCGACATGAGCGCGTCGGGGCTGTTCGGCTCGCTGTCGCAGACCAAGCGCGACGTCGCCGCCGAGGTCGCGGCGCTCGTCGCGTTCTCTGCGATCAAGAACAACGATCGCGTGGGCCTCATCATCTTCACCGACCGAGTCGAGCGCTTCGTGCCGCCCAAGAAGGGCAAGAAGCACGTCCTGCGCGTGATCTCGGAGATCCTGACCTACCAGCCCGACTCGCCGCGCACCGATCTGCGCGGCGCGCTCGACTACCTGGGCAAGATCGCGCGCCGGCGCGCGGTCGCCTTCCTGGTCTCCGACTTCCTCGCCGACGGCTGGGCGCACGCGCTGCAGGTGGCCAGCCGGCGCCACGATCTGGTGCCGGTCGTCATCGGCGATCCCATGGAGGAGGCGCTGCCCAAAGTCGGGCTGGTCACCTTCGAGGACCTCGAGACCGGCGAGCTGCTCGAGTTCGACACCAGCGGGCCCGAGGGCCGCGCCTACCGCGAGCGCGTCGATCAGCGCCGCGCCGAGCGCGAGCAGCTGCTCAAGCGGCTCAAGGTCGACTTCGTCAACGTGCGCACGGACCGTCCGTACGTCGACGCGCTCACCGCGTTCTTCCGCGCGCGCGAGCGCAGAATGAGGCACTGATGCGCGCGCGGGCGGGGGCAGAGCTCACGACACGCGCGGCGTTCAAGCGCGCCGCGTTCGCGCGCGCCGCGTTCGCGCGCGCCGCGCTGGCGTGCGCGCTCGTGGGCGTGGCGCTGGCGCCGCGCGCGGCCTCCGCGCAGCTCGCGCCGGCCGTGGATCCCTCCGCGCCGCAGATCACCACGCGCACCGAGAAGAGCAAGGTGCAGCTGGGCGAGCCGTTCAAGCTGATCATCGTGGTCCTGCACAAGGCCGACATGAGCGTCGATCTGCCCACGACCATCGAGCTGGGCGACGCGTGGGCCGAGCTGGCCAACCGCGAGACCATGCGCAGCCAGGAGCAGGACGGCCTGGTCAAGCGCACCTTCTCGCTGACCATCGGCGCGCTCGAGACCGGCCTGCAGACGGTGCCGGGAATCTCGCTCGGCTACGAGGTCGACGGCGAGCACCGCCAGATCACGACCACACCGCAGTCGGTCGAGGTCACCTCGCTGGTCGGCGCGTCGAAGGAGGAGCTCCGGCCGGTCGCGCAGCCGGTCGCGATCATGCAGCGCGACTGGACGCCGCTGTGGGTGCTGGGCGGCGTGCTCGGCGCCGGCCTGGTCGGCGGCGCGTTCTGGATGGGGCTGCGCGCGGCGCAGCGGCGCCGGCCCGGCCACCGCGCGCGCTCGGGCAAGACCGCGCCGCCTTTGCCGCCGCACGAGGCCGCGCTCCTGCGCCTGCGTACGCTCGCGGCGTCGGGCAAGCTCGACGTCGACGATCGCCGGCCGGTCTACTTCGAGCTCTCCGAGATCCTGCGCGAGTACCTGGGCGCGCGCTTCGGCTTCGACGCGCTCGAGCTGACCACCGCCGAGCTCTTGACCGCGCTGTCGACGCGCGCCCCCGCCGACGTCACGCGCGACATGGATGCCTGGCTGCGCGCCGGCGACCTGGTCAGGTACGCGCGCGTGCCCACCGGCCGCGACGAGGCCGCCGCGGCGCTCGCGCAGGCTGTGGCCGTGGTCGAGCGCACCAGGCCGGTGGCGCCGGTGGCGCCGGTGACCGGTGACGTGCCGACCGTGCCGACCGAGCCGCCGCCCGCACCGCCCCCACGCGAGGCCATCGGTTAACCATGGGACCGTGGATGATCCCGTACGGGTTGCTCGTGCTGATCGGTGGCGCCATCGTGCTCATCGTGACCGGACAGCTCCGCGACCTGGGCGCGGCCGAGCAGATCCTGTTCGACGACCGCGGCGCGTTGCTCATGCTCGGCGCCGTGGCGCTCTTGTCGTGGGTGCTGTTCCACCTGTCGCGGACGCGCTCGGCGTCGTTTCGCTTCTCGCGCCACGCGGATCTGGTGCGCGCCGGCCGCGGGCCGCTCTCGTACCTGGCCTCGTTGCCGCGCGTGCTGCGCGTGGTCGCGGTCGGGCTGGTCGCGGTGGCGCTGGCGCGGCCGCAGTCGATGCACCGCAAGGAGATCGAGGTCGAGGGCATCGACATCATGATCGTCCTCGACGTCTCCAAGTCCATGGAGGAGACCGACCTGCGCCACGACCGCCTGGACGCCGCGCAGCGCACCATCCGGCACTTCCTGACCACGCGCAAGAACGACCGCATCGGGCTGGTCGTCTTCGCCAAGCAGGCCATGCTGCAGTGCCCGCCGACGCTCGACTACGCCGCCCTCGACCGCATCGTCTCGAACCTCGCGCTCGGTGACATCGAGGCCATGGGCACCGCGATCGGTGACGGGCTCGGCCTCGGGCTGGCCTCGTTGCGGCGCTCCGACGCGCGCTCCAAGGTCGCCATCCTGCTCACCGATGGCGACTCGAACGTCGTGAACGAGATGAACCCCGACGAGGCCAAGGAGCTGGCCAAGCGGATGGGCGTCAAGGTGTTCACCGTGCTGGTCGGCCGCGAGGAGGGTAAGGACGGCGGCCGCCGCGATCGCTTCGGCCGCCAGGCGCACGCGGTCAACCCCGCGCTGCTCAAGCGCATCGCGCAGGAGACCGGCGGCAAGTACTTCAACGCCGCCGACAACGACGACTTCGAGCGCGGCTTCGAGGAGATGGCCGCGACGCTCGAGAAGACCAAGCGCAAGGAGGTCGGCAAGGTCTACACCGACCTGTACCCGCGCTTCGCGACCATCGCGTTCGGGCTGATCTTGCTCGAACTCCTGCTGTCGTTCTCGTGGTTCCGGAGGTTCCCATGAGCGTGCTCGCGCTCGCCAGCGCCGGCCTTCCGCGCCCGGTTCTGCCCGCGCCGCCGCCGGTCTGCCTGCCCGGCGGGCCGTGCTTCGCCGACAGCACCTGGCTGTGGGTCGCGCTCGTGGCGGCCATCCTGCTCGCGCTCGCGTTCGCGCTCGACTTCACCCGCCGGCGCCGCCTGTTCGAGAAGATGGGCCACGCGCCGCAGCTCCAGCGCATGGCCGAGTCGCTGTCGAACGGCCGGCGCGTCTTCAAGGCGGTGCTGCTGGTCGCCGGCGTCACCTGCATCGCGCTGGCACTCGCGCACCCGCAGATCGAGGGCGAGTCGGTGTGGCGGCAGCGCGGCATCGATGTGGTCGTGGTCATGGACTTCTCCAAGTCGATGCTCGCGCTCGACACGCGGCCCAGCCGTGCGCAGCGCGCGCGCATCGAGGCCGATGGGCTCATCGATCAGCTGAGCGGCGACCGCGTCGCGGTGGTCGCGTTCGCCGGCGCCGCGGTGCACTACCCGCTCACCACCGACTACGACGCGGCCAAGATCCTCTACCACGGCGTCTCGCCGCTCGACATGGCGCCCGGCTCCGACCTGGCCGGGGCGCTGGTCGTCGCGCGCTGCCTGCTGCGTCCCGATCTCGACAAGGACCCCGACTGCCAGCGCGCCGGGGGGCGCGGCCACGGCGGCGATCCGCTCGACGAGGCCGAGGCGCGCATGCAGCGCGAGCGGCGCGTCGAGCAGACCGACCTGGGCGACCGCGCGCGCGCGATCGTGCTGCTCACCGACGGCGAGCAGACCGAGGGCGACGCCATGGACGAGGCGCGCAAGGCCGCCGAGGTCGGCATCGACGTGTTCGTCGTCGGCGTGGGCACGCCGCAGGGCGCGCCCATCCCCGAGTACGACGAGGAGGGCAACCAGCGCGGCTGGAAGACCGAGGGCGACGGCCAGACCGTCATGAGCCGGCTCGACGAGGCCGGGCTGAAAGAGCTGGCCAAGCTGGGCGGCGGCGAGGACCATTACTACCGCTTGCATCCGGGACGCGTGGGCATGGTCCCGATCGTGAAAGCGCTGGCACGGCTCAAGGAGGGCGATCTGCAGAGCAGGGTCCAGAAGCAGCCGCAGGAAGCCTTCCAGTGGCTGCTCTTCCCCGGCTTCCTGTTGCTGGTCGCCGAGGCCTGCCTGTCGGATCGCCGGCGTCCGCGCCGCGTGCCGGTCGAGAAGAAGAAGCAACGCAAGGAGTCGAGATCATGATGTCGATGAGGTCGATGCGCGGTGCGTGGCTGGCCCTGTTGCTGCTGCTCGGCGGGTGGGATCTCTTCCGCTCGCCCAACCCGAATGTGGAGCGCGGCAACCGCGCCTTCCGCGACGGCAAGTACGACGAGGCGCTCGACGCCTACGGCAAGGCGGCGGGCCAGCTGCCCAACGATCCGGGCATCAAGTTCAACCGCGGCGTCGCGCTCTACCAGAAGGCGCTCAACACGCCGGCGGGCCCGGCGCGCGACCAGCTGCTCACGCAGGCGCAGGGTGAGTTCGAGCAGTCGACGCAATCGCCCGACCGCAAGCTGCGCGGCGCCGCCCGCTACAACCTGGGCAACACGCAGTTCCAGCGCGGCGAGTGGGACAAGGCAGTCAAGGAGTACAAGCAGGCAATCAAGGACGATCCGGGCAACCAGGACGCGCGCTATAACCTGGAGCTCGCGCTGCGCAAGCGCGAGCAGAAGCAGCAGCAGCAGCCCGGACAGCAGGGGCAGCAGCAGGACAAGCAGCAGCAGGGCCAGGGCCAGCCGCCACAGGATCAGAAGGACCAGCAGCAAGGCCAGGGCCAGCCGCAGCCGCAGGACGGCCCGCCCTCGCCGGACCAGCAGCAGGGGCAGGGTCAGCCGCAGGATCAGCCGCCCAAGGACCAGCAGGGACCGCAAGACCAGTCGCAGCCGCAGGATCAGCCGCCCAAGGACCCGCAGAAGCCGCAGGACCCACAGAAGCCGCAGGACCAGCAGGGGCAGGGCAATCCGCAGGACCAGCCGCCGAAGGATCCGCAAGGGCAGGACCCGCAGAAGCCGCAGGATCAGCAGGGGCAGGGCAACCCCAAGGATCAACCGCAGCCGCAGGATCAGCAGGGCCAGGACCCGAAAGATTCGAAGGACGCGAAGGACGCGAAGGACCCCAAGGAACCCAGGGCCGATGACCCGAAGGGCCAGCCCAACGCCAAGCCAGACGGCCCGCAGCGCAAGACCTACGGCGACGCGGAGAGCAAGATGGACGCCCTCGAGCGCCGCTCGAAGGACCTCAAGGTGCAGCAGCAGCGCGGCCGCGGCGAGCGAAAACGCGGCAAGGTGAAAGACTGGTGAGCTGCCGCCCCGCATTCCGGATCGTCGTCGCTTTCCTCGCCTTCGGACTCGCCGCGCTGCTCGCGGCGGGGCCCGCGCAGGCCGCGCCGCCCGTCGAGTTCTCCCTCAAGATCGTGCCGACCACCGGCGGCATCGACGACAGCTACGTCGCGACCGTGACCATCGCGATCAAGGGCGTGAACGGCGCCGAGAAGTTCTGGGAGCCCGACTGGGGCGACTTCACGGTCACCGACAAGCGGGTGCAGCCGTCGACACAGTGGAGCTACGACCCCCAGGCCGGGCAGGAGATCCGCAGCGTCGAGGTGCGGCGCTTCCTGCTCAAGCCGCGCCGCGCCGGCAAGCTGCGCATCGGCGAGGCGAAGCTCAAGGTCGACGGCAAGGAGTACACGACGCGATCGGTCGTCGTCGAGGTCGTCGCCAGCGGCCAGACTCCCGGCGGCACCGCGACGCCGCTCGATCCCAACGCCCCCGTCGATCCCAACGCCCCGCCGACGCCGGGCGCGAGCGGCTACCCGCCGCCCGACCCGTCGATCGTAGGGCCCTCGTTCATCCACGTCGTCGCGGATCGCACCAAGGTCCGTCTCGGCGAGCAGATCACCGTGACCTGGCTGCTCTACACCCGGTCCGAAGTGCTCAAGTACGAGCCCAAGCCGCCGCGCTTCGACGACCTGTGGGTCGAGACCCTGTACGAGCCGCAGAACTACCTCAACTACACCGAGGAGGTCGTCGGCCAGCGCACCTACGCGATCGCCGTGCTGGCGAAGCGCGCGGTGTTCCCGACCAAGGCGGGCAAGCAGGTGATCCCGGCGTTCCGAGCCGACGTCGCGACCATGGCCACGCCCTTCGGCTCGCCGCTCAAGCTCGCCAGCAAGGAGGTCCCGATCGAGGTCGAGGCGCTGCCGCCCGGCGCGCCCGCTGGCTTCGATCACGGGCTGGTCGGGCAGTTCCAGATCGAGGCCAGCATCGATCGCGACAACGTGCCCGCCGGCGAATCGGTGGAGCTGGCGCTCACGCTGCGCGGCGAGGGCGCGATCCGGCGCACCAAGATCCCGTCGCTCTCGGTCGACGGCTTCGACGTCTACCCGCCGCGCGACTTCCAGGAGCGCGTCGACGTGGGCGGCGACAAGGTGCGCGGCGAGCGTCGCTTCTCGTACGTGCTCACGCCCAACAAGGGCGGCCTCCTGCCGCTCGGGCCCATCGAGATCGCCTACTTCAACACCTCGACCGGACGCTACGACGTGGCGCGCTCGGATCTCATGACCGTGAAGGTCGTCGGGGATCCGGCGCTGATCGCGGGCGGCGCGGGCGCGAACCGCGACAACGTCATCACCCGCGACATCCGGCCGCCGCTCGAGCTCGGGCACGTCTCGACGCGGGTGTGGAGCGAGATGCACCGCGCGCGCTTCTTCCGGATCGGGCTCGCCGCGCCCGGGCTCGCCTTCCTGGGCATCGTCGCGTTCGACTTCCTGCGCCGGCGCATGCGCCGGGAGACCCCGCGGGCCCGGCTGCGTCGCGCGCGCGGCCGCGCCCGCAAGCGGCAGAAGACCGCCGAGGTGCACATCCGTGGCAACCGTCCGGCCAAGTTTTTCGGCGAGATCGCGCACATGCTGACCGGCCACGTCGAGGAGCGCGTCGGTGAGCCGGTCTCGGCGCTCACCCGCGATCAGCTGCGCGTGCTGCTGACCGAGCGCGGCTTCCCGGTCGAGATCATCGACTCGCTGGCGCGCGAGCTGGAGAGCTGCGACATGGCGCGCTTCGCGCCGACGGCGGCCGGGATCGGCGAGATGCGCGCCGCGCTGCGCCGAGCCCAGGAGCTCCTGCGTGCCATCGAGAAGGTGCGCCCGCTGGAAGGCGACGACGGGGAGGACGACTCGTGAAGCGAACGCTGACGCTGCTGGTGCTGATCGGCGCGCTGCTCGCGTTGCCCACGCGCGCGCACGCGGTCGGCGATCTCGACAGCGCCACCGCCTCGTACGCCGCGCAGAAGTACGAGGAAGCCGCGGCCGCCTACGAGCGCGCCGTGGCCGCGGGCGCGCACAACGCGGTCGTCTACTACAACCTCGGCAACGCCTACTTCCGGCTGGGCAAGCTGGGGCCGGCGATCCTGAACTACGAGCGCGCGCTGCGCCTCGACACCGACTTCGCCGATGCCCGCTACAACCTCGAGGTCGCGCGCGAGACGGTCGCGGTGCGCCTGGGCAAGGACAGCATGAAGGGCGTGCTCGAGGATCCCTTCTGGGTCCGGGCCGTCAACGCCGTGCCGCTGCCGCTCCTTCTCGTCGCGGTGATCTTGCTCGACGTGCTCTTCTTCGCGATCCTGATCGCGCTGCGCTTCCTGAACACCGGGTTCACGCGCACCGGGTTGACCGTCGGCGCCGTGTTCGCCGGCTTGACCGGGCTCGCAGCGGGGCTCCTGCTCGCCGGTCGCCTCTACTGGGTCGAGCGCGTGCGCACCAGCATCGTGGTCGTCGACGAGGTCGTCATGCGCGAGCTCCCCGACGCCGCGAGCCGCGAGATGCCCAAGCTGCACGCGGGCTTCCGCGTCGTGGTGCTGCGCGAGAGCCAGGGCTGGTGGCGCATCCGGCTGGCGAACCATGTCGAGGGCTGGGTCCCCAAGGACACCGTCGTTCCTCTGTAGGCAGGCAGGGTCGTCGGTGAGCGCCTACTGTAACCAGAGGCGTCGGGACCCGGGTTGCACACACGCCACGTCGCGGGCGATCGCACGCGGCGGGTGCGACACGCACGGGGGCAGCGTTTGCCGCGCGTACGACGTGCTCCAGGACCGTACGCCGTGATACCGTTCAACTCGGATGGATCGCGCTCGTCTTCTCGTCGTCGATGACGATCCGTCGTCGCCTGACGTGGTTCGCCGCCACCTCTCGGGTGGCTCCTACGACGTATCGGTCGCCGGCAGCGGCGCCGAGGCGCTCGAGGCTGTGCGCCGCGCGGCCGCGCGCAACGAGCCCTTCGACGTGGTGCTGCTCGACTTCTACATGCCCGGGATGGGCGGCATCGACGCGCTCAAGGCGCTGCGCGACCGGCGCACCGCGGCGACCGAGAAGGGCCAGGGCCCGGGCCCCAAGTCGGCGGCGGGCACCGA